>JALWLM010000427.1 GCA_027084145.1 Crocinitomicaceae bacterium
GCCTACTACCGAATGGATGCTGTCATGCTCGAACGAATGTCCGGAAATAGAGAAACGGCTATTTATGCTTCGGGATTCCGTTTCTTTGAAGCATTAAACATGATGGGGTATTTATTTGCAGGATTACTCCTTCCTATTTTTTCAAGAATGCTCAAAGAAAGAAACGATGTTACCCAAATTTTGTTCTTTTCTTTTAAATTGATTAGTACTTTTTCAATCATCTTAGGTATTGGACTTTATGTCTTAAAATCTCAAATAGTTGAATGGAGATATAATTTTACAGGAGAAGATTTCATCACAGCATCTGAATCCTTTGGAATTTTAATGCTTTGCTTTATTTTCATGTCCGCTACTTATATTTTCGGGACTTTACTTACAGCAAATGGCAACTTAAAATCCCTCAACTATATTGCAGCTTCCGGGGTTGTTTTAAATTTCGTATTGAACTACTTTCTCATTCCTTCCAATGGCGCTATAGGAGCTGCTTATGCTAGTCTTATCACTCAAATGGCAACAATGATTGCTCAAGTTTTTCTCGTTCATCATATTTTACCCATAAAATTTCAATTCAAAAACTACCTATATCCTATTCTGTTTGGAGTGGTTTCTTATTATGTCATCCAATATATTCATCAACATATTTCTAATGTACTTACAGAAATGGTGGTATCCATTTTCGGTTTAACACTCCTCTCCTTTTTACTGGGTATGATTTCATTCAAAGAAATTAAAGAAACTCTGTTTAATCGTTAAATCGGGTATAAATGTTTTTATCTTGTTGAAAACTCAATAATCATTTTCAATTTTAAAGCTTTCCTTATTTGAAAAACTGCTAATTTTGTACTGTTGAATTGAAGATTGGTCAATAATGACACAAGAAGAATTACAGGAAAAAGTTAAAACAATATTTTCTCTTTACTTAGAGAAAAATCAACACCGGAAAACACCGGAACGTTTTGCTATACTTAAAGAGATTTATGACTTTGACGGGCATTTTGATATTGAGAATCTCTATACAAAAATGAAATCTCAAAATTATCGTGTATCCAGAGCAACTTTATATAACACAATAGATCTTTTGCTTTCTTGTAACCTTGTGCGTAAACACCAATTCTCTTCAACAAATTCACAGTTTGAAAAATCTTACGGTTCTAAGCAACATGATCATATTATCCTTACCGATTCCGGTGAATTAATTGAATTTTGTGACCCTAGAATTCAAACGATAAAAAAAACACTTGAAGATTTATTTGATATCGAAATAGAGCATCATACATTATATTTTTACGGTACAAGAAAAAAAGAGAAATCTTGAATTTAACTTTTAACATAAAAGCAGACGGAAAAACAACCATTTTTTCATTAAACGGGAAAATACTAGCCGATAATGACTATAATGAGCTAGAAAAAAATGTACTTGAAGTTCTCAACCAAGGTCGCCCAAATATTATCTTCAATTTGAAAGATTTAAAACATATCAACTCTTCGGGAATTGCTTTTTTTATGAGAACTCTCAATAAAGCAAGAATTCTAAATGGAGAATTAATTCTCTGTGAATTATCCGAAGGAGTCAAAAAAATATTTGAAATAACAAAATTAGATGAAATTTACAGCATTTGTTCCACAGAATCAGATGGCTTAAAAACAATAAAAGAAGATGAAAGTTGATGTACTTTTAGGATTACAATGGGGAGATGAAGGTAAAGGAAAAATTGTAGATGTCCTTACTCCGAAATATGATATTATTGCGCGATTTCAAGGAGGACCAAACGCAGGGCACACATTGGAATTTGAAGGAATAAAACATGTCCTTCATACCATTCCTTCGGGAATTTTCAGAGATAACGTCATCAACCTTATTGGTAATGGAGTTGTAATTGATCCCGTGATTTTTCAAGGTGAATTAGAAAAACTTAAACCTTTTCATATTGATATTGCTTCACGGCTTTTGATTTCAAAAAAGGCACACCTTATTTTACCAACTCATAGAATACTCGATGCAGCCTCTGAAGCCGCTAAAGGAAAAAATAAAATCGGTTCCACATTGAAAGGTATCGGGCCAACTTATATGGATAAAACAGGAAGAAACGGATTAAGAGTTGGGGATATCTTCCTCCCTTCTTTCAAGGAAAAATATAAAACGCTTGTTAAAAAACATAAATCAATGCTACAGCGTTTTGATTTTGAATACAACTTGGACGAATTGGAAAAACCATGGTTTGATGCAATTGAAAAATTGAAAGAACTTCAAGCGGTAGATAGTGAATTATACATTAATGACGCTTTAAAATCCGGTAAGAAAATTTTAGCAGAAGGAGCACAAGGAACAATGTTGGATATTGATTTCGGAACTTATCCTTTTGTAACATCTTCTAACACCGTAACTGCCGGAACATGTACAGGTCTGGGAGTAGCTCCTACAAAAATAGGTGATGTTGTCGGGATATTTAAAGCTTATTGTACACGTGTTGGGAGTGGTCCTTTCCCTACAGAGTTAAACGATGAAACCGGAGAAAAAATCAGAAAAGAAGGTTTTGAATTTGGAGCAACAACCGGAAGACCTAGAAGATGTGGTTGGATTGACCTTCCTCAATTAAAATATGCCATCATGATTAATGGTGTAACAGAGTTAAATATGATGAAGGCTGACGTTTTAGATAATTTTGAAACCATTAAAGTTTGTACACACTACCTCATCAATGGTGAAAAAGTAGAGTACTTCCCTTATGATGTCAACGACTTGGAAATTACACCGGTTTACGAAGAAATTAAAGGATGGAATTGTAAAACAACAGATTTAACTTCTTTTGAAGATGCTCCAAAAGAATTAAAAGACTATGTTCAATATTTGGAACAAAAATTGGAAACACCTATTACAGTTGTTTCAGTTGGACCTGATAGAAAACAAACTTTGAACAATAAACATTAATTTGAAAAAAGAATTTCACATATCAAATGCGCTTTTCATTAGCGCATTTTTTTTGCTTATAAGCAGTACTATGCTTGGACAAAATTTTTTAGAAATAGAATTATTGCCCGGAACTGCTGAATCTATGATATATGATGAAGAAACAGGTATCACAACAATCAAAGGAAATCCCGGGTTTCAATATGAAGGAGCAACAATGTATTGTGACTCTGCCCTATTCAATGAACGAAAAAATACCCTTTCTGCATACGGAAATGTTCATTTAAACAAACGAGATACACTGAACCTTTATTGTGATTCTCTTTTCTATAATGGCAAAAGCAAAAAAGCTACATTATGGGGAAATGTTCGAGTAATGGATAATAAATACCGGTTAACAACAGATACTTTACATTTTGATTTTACAAAAAATGTTGCATACTATCATTTTGGCGGAAAATTAGAAAACATTACTGAACAAGAGATTTTAACAAGTCAAATAGCATATCTATATGCAGATTCCAAATATTTTGTTTTTGGTAGAAGAGTTCACTATAAAAATCATGAACTTGAAATGGAAACAGATACCTTAAAATTTTCTCATTATCAAAGCAAAGCAAACTTTTTAGGTGCAACACATATCCAAACTCAAGATGCTAAAATGTATTGTGAATCAGGATGGTTCAATACTAACTCACAGGAAGGTGAATTAATGAAAAATGCTTCTATCACCCGGGATAAAGAATATATAAAAGGGGATACACTTTATTACAATCCTATCGAACAATATTATATTGCTAAAGGAAATGTTTTAATCATCGATAGTCTAAAACAATTACATCTTCAAAGTCATTATGCTTTTTCTTCCGACTCATTAAACTATTCTTATTTGACAAAATCCCCTATTGCTACAAAGTTTTTTGAAAAGGATACTTTACAAATCAAGGCAGATACATTATCTTTCTCTCAAAAAGATAGCAATGAAATACTAACCGCTTATCGAAATGTAAAAATATACAGTCCAAAAAGTCAAGCAATTTCAGATAGCCTTTCCTTCAATCATAAAAAAAATAATATCCAACTATTTCACTCGCCTGTAATGTGGTCGGAAAATTCAGAAATGAAAGGAGAAAACATCATTATTTATCTCAATGATTCTACAATCAAAAAAGCAATTGTAAACAATAACTCCTCGATTATCTTACCTGTAGATAAGAGCAGGGACTCTATTTTCAATCAAATTGCAGGAAACAATATCACTGCCTTTTTCTCTAATGGAGCATTAACCAATACTACTGTAAAAGGAAATGCAATAACTTTATTTTATCCCACAGAAGAAAAAGAAAATGATAGCACTATTGTCTTTGAACGAAAAGGAATGAATCGTCTTTATGCCTCCCAACTCTCCATTTACATTGACAGTAATGAAATTAGCGGAGTGAGTTATACAGGACAACCCAAAGGTAAATTCTTTCCGATGAAACAACTTGAGAATAAGGATAAATTTATTCCCGGATTTTCTTATAAAGCAGCTTTACGTCCAAAGAGAAATATCTTCATTTTACCCAATCGAAAGAAATAAATATCTTTGTTTCTATGAAACCTTTTTCTCATACCACTACCCTACGCGTTCGATACGGTGAAACCGATCAAATGGGATATTGCTATTACGGTAATTATGCTCAATATTTTGAAGTTGGAAGAGTTGAGACACTCCGTCAATTAGGTATGAGTTATAAAGAATTAGAAGCAAAAGGATACATGCTCCCTGTTTCGGATTTACAAATTAAATATTTAGCTCCGGCTTATTACGATGATTTATTGTCTATTGAAACGACAATCACGGAAATGAAAGGTCCCCGTTTATTTTTTGATTACACCATCAAAAATGAAAAAGGTCAGATTATTTCCAAAGCATCTACCACACTGATTTTTGTTTCTAAAAAAAACATGCGTCCTGTTGCACCTCCTGACTATTTCATTCAATTATTTGAACAATAAAAAAGACACTCCCGAAAGAGTGCCTAAAGTTCTGTTAGTGTTAACTGTTTGTCTTTTTGAACGAGTATCCTAAAAAAAGTTACATTCATTAAGCTCTATGACAACAATCATTATTTTTAGATATTCCAATATTTAACTTTGTCAGTTAAAATTTAGGTAATGATAAATAAACAATTAATAAATCCTAACAGTATTGTTGTTGTTGGTGGTTCTAATAATATCAGAAAACCGGGAGGTAAAATCGTGAAAAACCGATAACTCTAAAGTTTATTCTTTTATCATCCCGCAACAAAAAAAAGTAACATTATTTTTTAATAAAAAATAAAATTCATATTATTGTCCTTTGATTAACTAAAATTGATAAACAATGGCAACTACTTTAATTGATTACGAAAAAGCAGAATTTAATCGATACGCATTAATTTCTATTATCTTACTTGTCGTTGGTTGCTTGGGAGGAGTAACAGTAGGATTAGGAGCGGTAAATAGTGTAATTACGATAACAGCTGTCGTTATTCCTACAATGACCACTCTTTGTCTACTCCTGGCGGTTGCTCCAATGAGATATATTATTATGGCTGCAACAACAGCAGTAGCAGTAGATATTATTCTTCTAATTTATTATTTATTATTAGCCTAAATAAAAAAATAATAAGTTAAACGTTTTAAAGTCTCAAGGAATCTCACTTGAGACTTTTGTTTTTTATCCATTTTTTAGACTTACTCCAATTAATTTCTTTAATCAGCTTTAATGCTTCTTTTTCTGTAGGTTTTAGAATAATTACGATATTACCTTCTTTTTTATCTACGGTTCTATCTAGAATCTTTTCAAATTTTTTAGTTCCTTCTTTATAGTCAAAAGAAGACACATATAAATCATCTCCTCTAAATCGGAAAAGCAATGGTATATATTTTCCTTCTTCATATATATTCACAATAAAAACGCCTTTTTCTCCTGTTTCTGTCAAAATGTTTTTACTCTCATCCCCTATCAAAACCTCTTTATTTTCCACTCCAAAGAAATAATCTTCTCCTTTTAAAACACAAGGAATGGAATCTCCTTCTTGAACTCCAAAAATATATCCGTTTCGAACAGTGTATTTTGAATTTTCTCTTACTGCTTCTCTACTGATTGTAATAATATTAATATTCGATAATACAATCCCATCTTCATTAATCTGATAATATCTAATAGGGTCTAATTGATATTTTCCATGCCATATAACAGGAATATTTTCAATCTTTTTCTCTTCCGAAGGAAGAGGTTTGGAAAAATAATAGGATTCTTGTCCTAATACAATAAAATTCATTCCAAATGATAAAAGAAAAAGTATTTTTTTCATATCTTAAATTAAAGTTTAAAACGAAGTTAAAACAACAATACAAATAAAATGCAAAAAAAGTGGTTGATTAAAAATTCTCCTGATAAAAACGAAATAAAAAATTTATCCAAGGAGCTTAAAATAGATCGTGTTATTGCTCACCTTCTTCTTCAAAGAGGTATCGATTCTTATCAAAAAGCAGAATCTTTTTTCCGTCCTAAATTAGAAGATCTTCACGATCCTTTCCTTTTGAAAAATATGAAACATGCCGTGCAACGACTCAATGAAGCAATTCAAAACAATGAAAAAATACTTTTATTTGGAGATTATGATGTTGACGGTACAACCGCCGTTGCATTAATGTATTCTTTTTTAAAGGAAAAAGTCAATCTTGATTTCTACATTCCAAACAGGGAAAAAGAAGGTTATGGAATAAGCAATGAAGGAATTGATTACGCCGAAAAAATAAATGCATCCTTAATTATTGCTTTAGATTGCGGTATCAAATCCATCGATAAAGTAGAATATGCTAAAGAAAAACATATTGATTTTATGATTTGTGATCATCATACCCCCGGAGAAAAAATTCCTGATGCAATTGTACTCAATCCAAAACAAAAAGACTGCTCCTACCCTTACAAAGAATTATCCGGATGCGGAGTCGGTTTTAAACTTCTACAAGCTTTTTCTATTGACAATAATATTGATATTCAAGAACTTTATCAATATTTAGATTTACTGGCAATTAGTATCGGTGCGGATATTGTTCCTGTTACCGGTGAAAACAGAATTCTGTGCTACCATGGAATGCTTTTACTAAACAATAAACCTCGTACATCTTTTAAAACTTTATTACAATTATCTAATAAAAATTTCCCGGTCACTTTAACCGATGTTGTATTTTCTATCGCCCCTAAAATTAATGCTGCAGGAAGAATTGAAAGCGCAAAACACAGTGTTGAATTAATGATTTCAAAAAATGAAAATAGGATAAAGGATTTAGCTCTAAAAATCAATGAATACAATGAAACCAGAAAAGAATTGCAAAAAAATATTGTTTTAGAAGCTTTAAAACAAATAGAATCAGACAAGCAACACTCCGGCAAATATACAAATGTTGTTTACGCTTCTCATTGGCATAAAGGCGTCGTAGGAATTGTCGCTTCAAAAATCATCGAAAAACATTATAAACCAACCATTGTTTTCACTTTATCCGAAGGAAAAATTGTAGGGTCAGCAAGATCCATTGAGGGTTTTGATATTTATCAAGCATTAGAACAATGTGAAGACTTATTGGAACAATTCGGGGGACATAAAGCAGCGGCAGGAATGACTATTCTTCCTGAAAATTATAATGCTTTCAAAGAGAAATTTGAATCTGTCGTTTCCCAAACATTAAAAAAAGAATTACTAACTCCCGAACAGATTATTGACATTAGCATTGACTTTGATGAAATCTTTAAAAACGGTGAAAATCGAACAAAAATTCCTCGACTGAAAAGAATTTTATCTCAATTTGAACCTCATGGTCCGGGAAATATGAAACCGGTTTTTATGACTCCTAATGTTTTTTCTATAGAATCTAAATTACTGAAAGATGAACATATCAAACTAAAAGTCTGTCAACCCAATAACGATGTCGTAATGGATGGAATCGGTTTTTTCATGCCTGACAAATTTCCAATAACCACGAATGGAGCAGCTTTTGACATTGCTTATACATTGGAAAAAAATAATTTTAAGGATAAAGAAACATTACAAATGAACATAAAAGACATCAGAAACATTTAATTTTTGCTTAAATCAATAAAATGACTTATCTTAGCAGTAAGATAACGCAAGTAAAAGACTTGAAGGATTATCACCTCAATGTGAGGGAAGCCCATGTACAATATTGAAGCTTAACACTTATAAAATTAAGGAGCGTTTCAGGAGTATTAGGTTAGACCTATAAACACTGAAAAGTGGAGCAAAAGCCAAAGGAAAACCGACCACTTCGACAATCCTAAACCTGTTGTAAAAGAGGTTTCAATTTTCAAAACATGGGCTTTTTTATTTTATTCAAAAAAACAAATAACACTTCATTTGTATTATTCATAGAAAAATAGCATCTTTGTTTCACTTAAATAAAATATATGGGATATGGAAAACAATAGAAAAGATGAGGTTTACTCAAATGTTGTACGTGCGGGAAAAAGAACTTATTTCTTTGACGTAAAAGAAACAAAAGGACGTGATTTATACATCACAATTACGGAAAGTAAAAAAGTCTACAATGAAGATGGTAGTGAATACTATCAAAAACACAAAATCTTTTTATATAAAGAAGATTTTGAAAAATTTCAAAACGGATTAGCTGATGTAATCGAAAAAATTGCAGAGTTAAGAGCAACCGGAAATTACAAGCCCGATAATGACTTTACTTCAAATTCAACCAAAGAAACAAAAGAAGACGAAGTCGATTTCGATAATCTATAATTTTATGAATCGTTGATAAGTTCACCTTAAATTTTATTTTTAGGGTGAACTTTTTTGTATCTTTAGCTTTCTTAATACTAATGAAATTCTATGGGTAAAATATTTGCTGTCGCTAATCAAAAAGGAGGTGTAGGAAAAACTACAACTACGATTAACCTTGCCGGATGTCTAGGGGTATTGGAATATAAGACTTTGATTGTAGATGCTGACCCTCAAGCAAATGCAACTTCAGGTGTAGGACTTGACCCTAGAAACACTAAAAACATTTACGATTGTTTAATCAATGAAGTTGACCCTAAAGATTTAATTATCAAAACAAATAACCCAAATCTGGATATCTTACCTTCACACATAGATTTAGTGGGAGCAGAACTTGAAATGATTAATCTTCCCAATCGAGAACACCGCCTTAAAATGGCTTTAGATAAGATAAAAGACGATTATGATTTTATTATTATCGATTGTTCACCTTCTTTGGGACTAATTACAGTCAATGCTCTAACCGCAGCAGATTCCGTGATTATTCCCGTGCAATGTGAATATTATGCACTGGAAGGATTAGGGAAATTGTTGAATACAATAAAAATCGTTCAAAGTCGACTCAATAAGTCACTTGAAATTGAAGGAATTTTACTCACCATGTACGATACAAGACTTCGATTAGCCAACCAAGTTGTAGAGGAAGTCAAAACGCATTTCCAAGATATTGTTTTTGATACATTAATACATCGAAACACGAAACTCGGAGAAGCTCCAAGCTTTGGAGAAACAATTATCATGCATGATGCAACAAGTAAAGGAGCGGTTAATTACTTAAATCTCACGCGAGAGATTCTCCAAAAAAATAATTTAACCAAATTGTCCAACGAACAAAAAACTTTCTAAAATGAGTGCTAAGAAACGACCTGCTTTAGGTAAAGGATTGGGAGCATTACTTCAAAGCGCTGATACTGATATCACAAGCTCTAATGCTGAAACAGGCGTTGGGGCTATTGCTGAAATCCCCATTGAAGACATTGAAGCTAACCCTTTCAATCCACGTACAACTTTTGAAAAAGAAGCATTGAAAGAATTGAGTGATTCCATTGCTCAACATGGTATCATTCAACCTTTAACGGTACGGAAGCTTGGTCGAGATAAATATCAACTTATCTCCGGTGAAAGACGATTTAGAGCAGCACAACTTGTCGGATTGGAAAAAGTTCCAGCATACATTCGAATTGCTAATGACCAAACCATGCTTGAAATGGCTTTGGTTGAAAATATTCAACGAGAAAACTTAAACCCCATTGAAGTCGCCATTTCATACAAACGTTTAATTGATGAATGCCAATTAACTCAAGAGCAACTCAGTCAAAAAATATCAAAAAGCAGAACAAGTATCACAAATTATTTAAGACTTTTAAAACTACCTGCTGAAATACAAACAGGGGTTCTTGCCGAGGAAATTACAATGGGACATGCTAGAGCACTCGTTAGCGTAGATGATGAAAAACTACAACTCGAACTCTATCAACGAATTATTGATGAGAACTTATCCGTAAGAGATATTGAAGCGATTCTTAGAGGTGAAAATATTGAATCGCCTAAAACTTCTGAAAAAGAAAAACAAAAAAACAAAAAAACAGAAAAGGCGAAATTACCGGAAGAATTTATTTCTCTAAAAGAAAGTTTGTCCGAACGTTTATCCACAAAAGTAAAAATTCAGAAATCACCGAAAGGAGGAGGTAAGATTGTTTTGGAGTTTAATTCTGATGAAGACTTAGGACGTATCATGGAATTGTTGAATAAATAATGAAACTACTGTTAATCATCTTCTTCATTCCTTTTTATTCGTTCTTTGCACAAGAAAAAACGGATACAATTTCTACACCCTCCCATTCGATAAAAAAAGCACTTATTCTTTCTGCCGCAATTCCCGGAGCAGGACAAATTTACAATCATATTGCCATGCCTAAAGGAAGAAAAACAGCTTTTTGGAAAGTTCCTCTCATCTATGCAGGACTCGGAGCTACATCTTATTTTTTATTTAAAAATCAAACAATAACCTCAGAGTTAAAACAAGAATATATTCAACGACAAGAAAACGGAACAGGATCTCCGAAATGGCAAAGTTATGACGATCAAGGAATTTTAACACTTTTTGAGTCTTATCAGAAAAAAAGAGATTTTTCAATACTGGGACTTGCTTTTGTTTATATATTACAAGTTGCTGACGCCGGTGTAGAAGCACATTTTGTTACTTTTGATGTTTCAAAAGATTTAAGTCTAAAATTAAAACCAA
>JALWLM010000428.1:0-483 GCA_027084145.1 Crocinitomicaceae bacterium
ATATAATTCTAACCATAAAAAAATAGATAAAAGATGCCTAAATCAGCTAAAGAAGTATGGGATTCTTGTCTCAAAGTAATTAAAGATAATGTTTCATTGCAAGTTTACAAAACTTGGTTTGTTCCGGTTGTTCCCGTTTCAATAAAGAACAATGTATTAACAGTACAAGTTCCCTCACACTTTTTTTATGAATGGTTAGAAGAACATTATATTGATTTGTTAAGAAAAGTGATTCGTCTGGAGCTTGGAAAAGACGGAGGTTTAGAATATAGCATTGTAATGGAAAATAATCAATCCAAATCAACTCCTTATACGGTGAAATTACCGGCATTGACGAATACCCCGACTAAAAACAAACCGGTATCGATGCCTTTAGAAGCAACGAATCATCAGATTAGAAATCCTTTTATCATACCGGGGTTAAAAAAGGTAAAAATTGAATCTAACTTGAATCCTGCTTATTCATTTGAAAATTTTATCGAA
>JALWLM010000428.1:493-1551 GCA_027084145.1 Crocinitomicaceae bacterium
ACTGCATTTAATCCACTTTTGATTTATGGAGGAGTAGGATTAGGAAAAACGCATTTAGCACATGCAATAGGACTAAAAATAAAAGAAAATTTCCCTGAAAAGACGGTTTTATATGTTGCTTCAGAAAAATTTGCTCATCAATTTATTGATGCGATAAGAAATAAAACAATTAATGATTTTATTTACTTCTATCAAATGATAGATGTTTTAATTGTAGATGATGTCCAATTTTTTGCAGGGAAAGAAAAAACACAAGATGTCTTCTTTAATATTTTCAATCATTTGCAACAGAGCGGAAAACAAATTATATTGACAAGTGATAAAGCCCCGGCCGATATTAAAGGGATAGAACAACGATTATTATCTCGTTTTAAATGGGGGTTATCAGCAGATTTGTCTACACCTTCGTTGGAGACACGTGTTGCTATTCTAGAACGGAAAATGTATGAAAACGGAGTGGAACTTCCTAAAGATGTGATTGAATACTTGGCTTATTCGATTAATACAAACATCAGAGAAATGGAAGGGGTTTTGAATACGCTTCTTGTTCAGGCTTCTCTAATGAAAAAAGAAATTAGTGTGGACTTAGCTAAACAAATGGTAGATAAGTTTGTGAAGAACACATCGAGAGAAGTTTCTATTGAGTATATTCAAAAAGTAGTTTGTGATTATTTTGGGGTTGATCTGGCAATTTTGAAATCTAAAACAAGAAAAAGAGAAATTGTTCAGGCAAGACAAATCGCTATGTTCTTTGCTAAGAAACTGACAAAATCATCTCTGGCAAATATTGGAGCTCATTGTGGAGGAAGAGATCATGCAACGGTTCTTCATGCTTGTAAGACGGTAAGAGATTTATCAGAAACAGACAAGAATTATAGGGCGCATATTCAAGATTTGGAGAAAAAATTGAGCATGCAATAAGTTTTTATGAAATTCTTTTTTGTTTTTCATTGTATTTCTTCTTTCATTGTCTTCAAAATTCTAAGACCTAGTTAAAAAAGAAAATGTAAAAAGGATTATTTGAACAATAATTCTTTTTCAATGACTTTGTATTATCT
>JALWLM010000428.1:1561-10955 GCA_027084145.1 Crocinitomicaceae bacterium
GTATTATCTTTGCCCAATGGAAAAGCACGAAAAAATTATCATATTTGACTTTGGTTCTCAATATACGCAATTGATAGCGAGAAGAGTTAGAGAGCTTAATATTTATTCGGAGATTCATCCATGGAATAAAATACCGGAAATTGATCATACGGTAAAAGGAGTGATTTTATCAGGAAGTCCCTTTTCTGTGAGAGATGAAAATGCTCCAAAACCCGATTTATCACAAATTAAAGGCAAATTACCTTTATTAGGTATTTGTTTTGGTGCACAATATTTAGCACACAATTTTGGAGGAGAGGTTCTTCCTTCTAAGATTAGAGAGTATGGACGCGCTAACTTGACTTTTGTTGATTCTGAAAATGAATTGACAAAAAAATTGACTGTAGGGTCACAAGTATGGATGTCCCATGGTGATACAATTAAAAAGGTACCTGACAATTATAAAATCATTGCAAGCACACAAGATGTCGAAATTGCAGGTTATCATATTCAAGGAGAGTCAACGTATGGTATTCAATTTCATCCGGAAGTATATCATTCAACGGAGGGGACACAATTGTTAAAAAACTTTTTAGTAGATATATGTGGTTGTTCTCAGGATTGGACACCGGATGCTTTTGTAGAAGAAACAGTAAAAGAACTGAGAGAAAAACTGGGTAATGACAAGGTGATTTTAGGACTTTCAGGAGGGGTGGATTCTTCTGTTGCAGCAGTTTTGTTGCATAAAGCTATAGGAAAAAATCTTCATTGTATTTTTGTTGATAACGGGTTGCTACGCAAAAATGAATTCCAATCTGTATTGGATTCTTATAAAGGAATGGGATTAAATGTGAAAGGGGTAGATGCTTCCGAGCAATTTTATGCCGCTTTAAAAGGAATAACAGATCCGGAGGCAAAAAGAAAAGCCATAGGAAAAGTTTTTATCGATGTTTTTGATGAAGAATCGAAGTCAGTTGAAGATGCAAAATGGTTAGCACAAGGAACAATTTACCCGGATGTCATTGAGTCTGTATCCGCAACAGGAGGTCCAAGTGCAACGATTAAATCTCACCATAATGTAGGAGGATTACCGGATTACATGAAATTAAAAGTTGTAGAACCTCTTCGATTATTATTTAAAGATGAAGTAAGAAGAATAGGGAAGTCTTTAAATATTGACCCTAATATTTTGGGAAGACATCCGTTTCCCGGACCGGGATTGGGAATTCGTATTCTTGGGGAAGTAACCAAAGAAAAAGTAAAGGCATTACAAGAAGTGGATCATATTTTTATTTCCTCATTGAAAGAAGATGGATGGTATGATGAAGTATGGCAAGCCGGAGCAATCTTCCTACCCATACAATCTGTGGGGGTAATGGGAGATGAACGAACATATGAAAACGCAGTGGCATTGAGAGCTGTTACTTCTACTGATGGAATGACAGCAGATTGGTGTCATTTACCGTATGAATTTTTGGCAAAAGTATCCAACAGAATTATCAATCAAGTGAAGGGAGTAAATAGAGTAACTTACGATATTAGTTCAAAACCACCGGCAACAATTGAATGGGAGTAGAACTGGCACGGGGATTGTTTCAAAGAAGATTGTTATATTTGAACTATGCGTAAATTTTTAATATTAATTACTTTCATCTTTGTTAATGGGTTTCTTTGGGCTCAACCCGGAATTTCTAAAAAAATAGAAAGAAACGGTAAATTTTACTATGAACATCATGTTCAAAAGGGAAATACACTTTGGGGATTGCATAAAATGTACAATGTCTCCATCGAAGAAATTATCCGTGATAATCCCGGAGTAGAAAACGGAGTAAAAGAAGGTCAAATTGTTTATATTCCGGTAAAAGACAAGGGACAAACACAAATCAATAAAGTCAAAACGACTTATTACACTGTTCAGAAAAAAGAAACGCTTTACGGATTATCAAAAAAGTTTAATACAACTATTGATGAGTTGATTCGATTAAATCCGGAATTGGAAAAAGAAGGACTCAAAAAAGGACAAAAAATTCTTGTTCCTGTCATTGAAGCTGTAGATCATCATCAGATTAAAGATGAGGAAGTAAGAGATGATGAGAATATAGCCAACCCATTTGTTACGGAAGAAGAGGAACGCATAGATGAGGAAGAAAAAGAAATCAAAATTGTTTTTGAAGATTCTATTGTGAGACATCAGGTTTTACCTCATGAAACATTGTATAGTATTTCAAAAAGATTTATGGTGTCTATACCGGAGTTGATGAAGGTGAATAACCTGAAAACAACAAAAATACATACCGGTCAAATTTTAATTATTCCGATAAAAAAAGAAAAGACGCAGGTTGCTGTTAGACCTGTTCCGGATATAGAAGAAGAGGATTTTACCGAAGAATATGTATTTGAAGAGAAAGATCATTATAAAATAGCGGTTTTATTGCCATTTTATTTGAATACAAAAGAATGCAAAGGAATTAAAAAAATATATAGAAATATAGCTCTAGATTTTTATTCGGGAATGGAATTAGCAGCCCAAGAGCTTATGGGAAAAGGGTTAAATGCAACAATACGGTTTTTTGACACAAAAGGCGATTCGGCTACAATTTCAAAATTATTAAGGGATAAATTCTTTGACGATGTAGATTTAATTATTGGTCCCATCAATAAAAAGGGAATAAGTAGAGTTGCAGAATTTTGTTTTGAAAATAAAGTAAGATGTGTTTCTCCCGTCCGAATAAATATGGACTTATTGGAGAGTAATCCATTTGTTTATGCATCGATTACACCAAAGGTTGTTTTAGCCGAAAATTTAGCAAAAGCATTAACAAAAGAAACAGGAGGAAGGCTTATTTTAATTAAACCAAAGAGTAAAGATCAAAAAGGACTTGTTCTATATGAAGCTTTTTTGAAAGCATATAAAGATAACGCAGAAAATGTTTCGCCGGTATTAATAGAAACAAATTCTAAGGATTTTAATGTACATATTTCTAGAAATCAGATGAATAGGATTGTTTATTTGACGGAGGATAAATATGATGTTAGTAGTTTTATTAATCAAATGAATCGTTCTGCCTTCCGTGCTAATCCCGGTAAAATAGAAATATATGGAATGAAGAAATGGATTTCAGGAAATTATGTCAATTATTCTTATTTAGACAAATACCATTTTCATTTTCCAACTTCAATGTATATGGATTATGCAGATGAAGAAGTGATAAAATTTCACCATAAGTTAAGAGATTTATTTAAAATAGATTTATCTAAAGAGGTTGCTCATGGTCATGATGTGTTGAATTATTTTGCAAATGTTTTTTTCATAAAGGATGGAGAAAAGCCATTTTTATTGATTAATGATTTTAAGATGGAGAAAGTATCGGAACAAGGGGGGTATCAAAATACGAAAACATTTGTTATTCAAATGCAAGATTTGAAATTAGTTCCAAAAGGCAATAATGAGGATTAAGCAATTCCCTGCCATCCGGGTTTTTCTTTTAAAATTTTAAGTATTTCTTTTTTAGCGGGGTAATTTTCAGGTTTCTCCAATCTAGGATCATCTTTTAATAATTTTTTTGCTGCATCTCTTGAAAGTGTAACGATAGGACCGTCTTTGACTAAACTTGCTATTTTTAAATCGAGCATTCCGCTTTGTTGTGTGCCCATAATGTCCCCGGGACCTCTTAATTGTAAATCAACTTCTGCAATTTCAAATCCGTCATTTGTTCTAACCATCGTTTGCATACGCTTTAAGCCGTCTTTGGAGATTTCGTCACCTGTGATTAAAATGCAATAAGATTGTTCTCCTCCACGACCGACGCGACCTCTAAGTTGATGCAGTTGAGATAGACCAAAACGTTCTGCACTTTCAATCACCATTACCGATGCGTTAGGTACATTTACACCAACTTCAATGACGGTAGTGGCAACCATGATTTGAGTTTCCCCTTTGATGAATCGATTCATTTCAAATTCTTTGTCTTCAGGACGCATTTTTCCATGAACAATACTTACTTGATATTTAGGCATAGGAAAAGCACGTGAAATGGCCTCAAAGCCATCCATTAAATTGTTGTAATCTAATTTTTCAGATTCAGCAATCAAAGGGTAAACAATATAAACCTGTCTTCCTTTTTCTATTTCTTTTCTAAGAAAAGAAAATAAAGTCAGACGTTGTGATTCAAAAATATGCTTAGTGATAATTTTTTTTCTACCCGGGGGAAGTTCGTCAATAACGGAAACATCTAAGTCTCCATAAAAAGTCATTGATAACGTACGTGGGATAGGAGTCGCCGTCATCACTAAAATGTGTGGGGTAGAAGTATTCTTTTTTCTCATTTTAGCTCTTTGAGCTACACCAAATCGATGTTGTTCATCTATAATTGCTAATCCTAAATTTTGAAATTCAACGGTATCTTCTAAGATGGCATGAGTTCCGATAAGAATATTGACTTCTCCTGATTTTAGTCGTTCGTGAAGCTGTTTTCGATCCTTTTTTTTGGTGCTACCGGTCAATAACTCTACGGACACATTCATTTTAGAAAGCATATTTCTAATTGTTTCAAAATGTTGTACTGCTAAGATTTCCGTAGGTGCAATTAGAGCGGCTTGATAATGATTACCTACAGCGATGAGCATCGCCAATAAAGCAACAAGTGTTTTTCCACTTCCTACATCTCCTTGCAGAAGACGGTTCATATGTTTTCCTGATTTTAAATCAACGTATATTTCCCGTATTACTCTTTTTTGAGCATTGGTTAATTTAAAAGGAATATGATTTTCATAAAACTCCATAAAAGGTTGTCCTACTTCTTTGAAAATTAAGCCTTTTATTTTTTGAAGAGAAATACGTTTTCTTAGAAGCAATTCTAATTGTAAGAAAAAAAGCTCTTCAAATTTTAATCTAAAATTGGCTTTTTGTGCTTCTTCATTAGAGTGGGGAAGATGTATTTTTCGGTAAGCTTCATATCGGTTTATCAAATGATGTTTGTTTAAAATACTTTCAGGAAGAGTTTCGGGAATATCTATAGATTTTAATGAGTTCAACAATTGTTCAATCAGTTTAGCTATATTTTTTGTGTTTAACCCATTTCGATTCAATTTTTCATTAGAGGGATAAATCGCTTGAAATTTATGAATAGATGACGTTTCATTTTTTTTACTGATTTCAGGATGGGGAATATTCCAACTATTTCCATATAATGTGGGTTTTCCATAAACAACAATTTCTTCACCGACAGGTAGGGAAGATTTTATCCAGTTAATACCTTTAAACCATACAAGATCAATTGTTCCGCTATCATCTGTAAATGTTGCTACAAGTCTTTTTGATTTCCCTGTACCTACTTCTCTTACACCTATGATTTTTCCTTTTATTTGTATATAGGAAACCATATGGACCAAATCTCTAATTTGATAAAATTTTGTACGGTCAATATATCGGAATGGAAAATAATTAAGTAAATCTTCAAAAGTGAAGATATTTAATTCTTTTTTTAAAATATCTCCTTTTTTAGGTCCTACACCTTTTAAATATTCTATTGGAGTTTGTAAACTTTACACATGATAAAACTAAAAAATCCCTTTCACATGAAAGGGATTTTTGTTGATATAATTAATGAAATATTTACTTTTTCTTTTCAAATTCATCCAAACCTTCTTTCAGCCATTGATGAAAAGCCTCGGGTGTACCGTGATCTTGATAATCGGCAGAACCATTGCTTAAATCTTTTCCATCGGGTGTAAGCATTCGATAATAGGGTTGAGAGTTTGTTTTATATCTAGTTGCTTGCATGTGGCTCCACTTATTTCCGTATGTTTCAAGCATTCTTGTTTTTCCTTTCATAATGGTTACTTCTTTCTTCTCATTTTCAGGGAGTTCTGTTTTGTCATCGACATAAAGTGAAATCATTACAACGTCATTTTTTAAGATGGGAAGAACATTTTCTGCTCCCCAAACATTAGATTCCATTCTTCTACAGTTTACACAAGCATAACCTGTAAAATCTAAAAGAACAGGCTTTCCTACTTTTTTAGCGTAAGCTAATCCTTTTTCATAGTCATGGAAGACCATAATACCATGTTCAGCAAGGTGCATACCATCAACATGTTCATCTTGATCATGTGTTCCTGATGAACTTCCTCCACCTCCAAACCCTAAAGGAGATTCACTGTAAGACATTGGTGGTGGGAAACCGCTGATTAATTTTAATGGAGCACCCCATAATCCGGGAAATAGGTAGATAACAAAAATAACAATGGTCGTACCTAATAATGCTCTACCTACGGAAATACGTTCTACAACATCATCGTGAGGAAGTGTAATTTTACCAAACAGATATAAAGCCCAAACAGTAAAGATTCCTATCCAAATAGCAAGGAATAATTCTCTTTCCAGCCAGTGTGCTTGAATAACGAGATCAGCATTAGATAAAAATTTGAAAGCTAGTGCAAGTTCAAGGAAGCCAAGCGAAACTTTAACCGTATTTAACCAACCTCCCGATTTAGGCATAGAGTTCATCCATCCCGGAAATGCTGCAAATAATGTAAATGGTAAAGCTAAAGCTAATGAAAACCCAAACATTCCTATAAATGGTGCTGCTCCTCCAATTGTAGCAGATTCAACTAATAAAGTTCCTACAATCGGACCTGTACATGAAAACGACACTAAAGCAAGAGCAAGTGCCATAAAGAAAATGCCTATCATTCCTCCTCTGTCAGCTTGTTTATCTGCTTTATTTAACCAAGAATTGGGAAGACGAATTTCAAATGCACCTAAGAATGAAATAGCAAAAACAACAAGTAATAAAAAGAAGATAATATTAAACCAAAAATTGGTAGACATTGCGTTTAATGCATCAGATCCAAATACTGCTGTAACAAAAGTTCCTAGTGTAATATAAATAAGAATGATTGAAATCCCAAAGATGATTGCGTTCTTAATTCCTTCTTTTTTAGATTGACTTTGTTTTGTGAAGAAACTTACAGTCATTGGTATCATCGGGAAAACACAAGGGGTTAATAATGCTGCAAACCCACTCGCAAATGCTATGAAGAAAATAGCCCAAAGAGATCGATTACTTTTTTTATTTTCCTCTTTTTTTTCTGTTGCTATATTTTTCTTATCGGTTTCTTTAGTTAAATTTTCTGATGAAGCCTCCTCCATAGAACTTTTTTCTTTAGGCTTCACATTACTTGTGTCAACAGGGTCAATTTTGTCTGTTGTTTCAGTTTCATTTTTGTCGGATTGTTCCTTTTGAACTCCTTTCACTTTTACAGAAAACTTAGCTGTATGAGGTGGTAGGCAGTGAGAGTCATCACAAGTTTGAAATCCGAAAGAGCCATTGATAGTAAAATCTTTTTCCGATAAAACTTTAATTTTTCGTTTCAATTTAAACGTGCCGGAATGGTAGTACAAATCTTCATCGGAAAGTTCATCGAAGTGATGCTCCGGTTTAGGTTCTATAACTCCTCCAATGACTTTATAGTGAGGAGAAGGTTCTAAATCTATTGTTGTTGGAATAGTAAAAGTTCCTTCAGGAAGATTTGCGGCATAAATATGCCAACCTTCTACCGTTGAAATAGTTCCAACTATAGTTGCATCTTCTCCGTTTTGTTCAACATGAAATTTCCAACTGACTTTATCTTCCGGAAACTCTAATTGAGAGACAGAGAAATTAGAAAAAAAGAGTGAGACAAGAGTTAATAAACTAAACTGAATTAATTTCTTCATTGCTTATGTTATTTTTAATAAAAAAGGTGCTCTTGAAGAGCACCGACAAATATAATGATTTAAATATCGAAAGAGTTTATTCTTTTTTTAAAAGATTGGAATCTTAAAAAGAAAAATTAAGCTTTGATTTCTAGAATTCGATTTTTAGGTATCCATATCCCGCCTTTTAAACAAATGTATTTACTTCCATTTGCCCAAATCGTTGTTTGTACTTCTTTTAATCCGCTATCGTCAACAAATAAAATAGAAACTTTACCTTTGTGATTATTTCCTAATCGAGTAGCATTTTTTAGTTGATTTTCTAGTTGAGGATGTTGATGAACATGAATGTTTTCACGAAAGGATAAATTAGGAATTTTCTCTTTTTCAATTAATTGAGGTTGTGTTAAATCTATATTTGTAAGAGACATAAGCATATTTTGTTTTAGATAATTAGTGTAAACCAATATATCATTTAAAACTGAAAAAAACAATGTGTTTTCGACTAACAACCGTAAAAAAACGACTAACATCGTTATTTTTTAAAAAGGGATTCTTGCTTGTGCCGTTATTGCCTGATCGGAAAAAAGTTGTTTGTCATACATGAATTTTCCTGTAATTGCTATCATAGCGGCGTTATCGCTACAATACTCAAATTTAGGAATATAAGTTTTCCAACCTAATGTTTTTCCTCTTTCGGTTATTTGTTTTCTGAGTTCTGAATTAGCAGATACACCTCCGGCAATAGCAATCTCTTTAATGTTAAGTTTTAAAGCTGCTTTTTCAAGTTTTTTCATTAAGATGTCAACGATAGTAAATTGAATGGAAGCACACAAGTCATGTATATTTTCTTTAATGAAGTCAGGGTTTTTCTTTTCTTCCTTTTGAATAAAATAAAGAATGGATGTTTTTAATCCACTAAAGCTAAATTGAAAATCTTGTACTTTAGGTTTAGAAAATAGAAAAGCTTTAGGGTTCCCCTCTTTTGCGTATTGATCAATTAATGGTCCTCCGGGATATGGGAATCCTAAAATTTTAGCGCTTTTATCAAAAGCTTCTCCTGCTGCGTCGTCAATTGTTTCGCCGACTATCTCCATATCTAAATAATCTTTGACTAATACAATTTGAGTATGTCCTCCGGAGACAGTTAAACAAAGAAAAGGGAAGTTAGGTTTTTCTTTTTCTTCATCATCAATGAAGTGGGCTAAAACATGGCCGTACATATGATTGACATCAATTAAAGGAATGTCCATAGCAAGAGCGAAACTTTTAGCAAATGATGTTCCTACTACGAGAGATCCCAAAAGACCGGGACCTTTAGTGAAAGCGATAGCATCAATATCTTCTTTAGTGATACCGGCTTTTTTGATTGCTGTATCGACAACAGGGACAATGTTTTTTAAATGAGCTCTACTAGCTAATTCAGGTACAACACCACCATACTCTTCATGAATTTTCTGTCCGGCAATAAGGTTTGATAAAATGCTTGTATTTTTAATAATTGCAGCAGAAGTATCATCACAGGATGATTCTATTCCTAAAATAATAGTGTCTTTTCTTTTCACAATCGCTAAATTTGTATCGGATGACAAAGTTATTCAAAATATTAGGACAAATTATCGGAATTATACTGGAATGGTTTCTTGTATTTTTAATATTGTTTTCTTTTGGAATACGAACATCCTATATTCAAACTAAAATAGGACATATTGTAAC
>JALWLM010000429.1 GCA_027084145.1 Crocinitomicaceae bacterium
GAGTTAAGAATGTTGCGTTACTATAGTGACATACTATTTGAATACAAAAACTGCTCAGTAGAACAACATGTTATTTATATTGGCAAAGAAAAATGTAGTATGAAAAATGAAATTGTGCGAGATGAAATCTCATACAAGTATGCTATAATTGATGTAAAGGATATATCTTGTGAAGAGTTACTCTATCACAAGAATCCATCAGCTGTAGCTCTTTCAATACTATGTGACTTTGAAGACAAAGATAAACAAATGGTTATAAATACCATTTTAAAACGGATAAAAGAGTTAACCAAAGGCGATGAGATTGAGTATGGAAACTATATCAAAAAAGTAAATATACTTTCAACCAATAGAGCCTTAGAAAATGAAGTAAAGAAAGGATTAGATATGTTAGCAGTAAACTTAGAAGATACACCTGTTTATCAATGGGAAATGGAGAAAGCAAAAAAAGAAGGTGTTTTTGAAAGTGCAATACTCATGATGGACAAAATGAACCATTCAATAGATGAAATTGTAAAGGTTCTTAATATAAAAAAAGATGAGCTATTGGAGTATATAAAAAAGAGACAATTAAAATAGCTATAATAAGACCCAAAAAAGGAGCTATAATGCAACCTCAAAGAGATATATCGGAAGTTGTTACAAAAAATCTTCTCAAATCGCTCTTCACAGGAGAAGATTATATGGACGAAACAATGGAAGCCATAGATAAATATAAGACCTCTATTAATATTGCTAAAAACTTACTAAAAGAGGATATAGAGTTAGAGATAATTGCTCGATGTACCAATCTTCCTCTTGAAAAAATAGAAGAGTTAAAGAATGAGAATTACGATATGAGGTAGTTAGAAGAAGGCAGTGTTAATTGCATGAAATCTCCTTGTTATTATAAGCTTTCATATATTAAATCACTACGAATAACCTTCAAAACTTCTAACAGTTCAGTAATATTATGTTGACAAATTCCAACTTTTCTTGCCCTTCTTTTGAATCCATAAAATCATCTTGTGTTTTTGCAAAAGCACATCTCTCTTCTACTGTTTCTATGGCATTAATAATCTGATTTAAAATATCAACTACCAAACTTTTGTCATACATAAATACCCTCATTTAATATTCGTTTTTTTAATACTTGATTCATTTTATCTCGAAGACGAACAACATCTACTTTTACATTGAAATACTTTTCTAATTCTTCTTTTGTCCTGTATTTAGCCGGGTCTGACATAGAGTGACCTCTGTATCTGTAAGTTATAATTTCAATGAAATACGGGGACTGTTTTTCACGAACATGTTTTACTACGTCCTGCAAACCTTCATATACGGAAAACACATTCATACCGTCTATTTGTTTGGCCGGCATATCGTAAGCACAAGCGAGTTTGTATATATCCGTAACATTAGAAACTCTTTCTACCGCAGTTCCCATAGCATATTTGTTATTTTCCACGATGAATAACACAGGAAGTCCCCAAGTCATAGCCATATTAAAAGTTTCGTGTAAAGCTCCTTGTCTTGCGGCACCGTCCCCGAATAGAGTAACCGCAATTTTATCTTCACCGCGGTATTTTATAGCGAAAGCTACTCCTGCGCCCAGTGGAATTTGAGCACCTACAATTCCGTGTCCTCCGAGGAAATTATGTTCCTTTGAAAACATGTGCATAGAACCGCCTTTACCTTTGGAACATCCGGTAATTTTCCCGTATAATTCCGCCATAATTTGCTCGGGAGGTATTCCTCTTACTAACGCATTCCCGTGTTCTCTATAAGCAGTGATAACATAGTCGTCTTTTCTTATAGCACTTTCCAGTCCTACGGCTACGGCTTCCTGTCCTATATATAAATGTAAAAAACCTTTTATTTTCTGCATTCCATACATTTGAGCGGCTTTCTCCTCCAGCCTCCTAATCAGTAGCATTTGCTCATACCATTCAAGTAATTGTTCCTTACTGTATTTCATAACCATTAGTATAACTTGCTCGCAAATATAACAAAATATTTTACTTATATGTGTTCTTCAAGTTATCCGGAATGTCCTACGAACCGAAGTTAAAAAAAATTGACAACGACTTATTTATATATTCCGTTTTGCGGGATAAATACATAAAGTTTTCGCCCGAAGAATATGTCCGCCAGTGGGTAGTGAATTTGTATATTCAAAAATATAACGTCCCGGATTATGTGTTATACGAAGAGCGAAAAGAGGTACAAACTTACGAGGTTGATTATTCGGAATTTACTATTTTACAGACCTCAATAGCGAAGCGTTTTCCGTTAAAAGCCAGTAATACTTTTCACGGTAGGGATATTTTTACTCCTTTGGCTGTTTTTCATTATAAAAACCGGGAAAAAGTCTTAGAAAATTCCGAAGATGTTGTCATAATTCCTAGATATCCTTTTATTCAATACACACAACAACGTCCCGGGTATGAAGTTGCCGTGGCTTATATTGACCGCTTCGGGAATATTATAACCAATCTTAGATTCCCGGAAGTCCCTGAAAATATAGAATATATTATTTACAATAACATTAAAATCCCTTTTGTTCCTTCTTTCGGATACGTCAATAAAGGAGA
>JALWLM010000430.1 GCA_027084145.1 Crocinitomicaceae bacterium
AAAAAAAAAAAAAAAAAATATTTTAAAAATTCTTATTATGTTATTTCTTTAACAGAAAACGGGAAAAATGAAATCCTATCATGGAACTACTTAAAAAATAAAAAGCCTAAAATAGAAGTGATTCCTTGCTGTGTGGATTTGGAGTTATTTAATCCTCAGAAAGTTTCAGGATTAAAGAAGAATAAATTGAGAAAACAGTTAAAATTATCAGAAGATCACTTTGTTTTAGGTTATATTGGGTCTATTGGTACTTGGTATATGCTCAATGAAATGTTGGACTATTTCTCTGTGCTCCAAAAAGAGAAACAAGATGCGGTTTTTTTATTTCTTACTACGGAATCTAAAGAGTTTATTTTAAAGTCGGCAAAAAATAAAGGGTTTGATGAAAATCATTTACGGATTATTTCCGTTTCACATACAGAAGTGCCTCAATATTTATCTATTTGTGATGCTTCTGTTTTTTTTATTCGTCCCACATTTTCTAAAAAAGCTTCATCACCAACAAAGCAAGGGGAAATTATGGCAATGGGAATACCTTTAATTTGTAATGCAGGAGTAGGAGATACCGATGAGTTAGTTAAAAAGTACAAATCGGGAAATGTGATTCAAAATTTTTCATTGGAAGACTATCAGTCTGCTCTTCCACCAATTCATTTTGATAGAGCAAAAACAATACAAGGATGTAGGGAATATTTCGCTTTGGATATTGGAGTAAAACGTTATCTTCGTGTTTACAAATTTTTACATGGCTAAACGAATATTATTCATAACACCATATCCTTATAATAATGCGCCTTCACAAAGGTTCAGATTTGAACAGTATTTGGAAGTATTAAAAGAAGCCGGAATTGAATATGAATTAAAACCGTTTTTAAGTAAAAAAGCATGGGGAGTTGTTTATAAAAAAGGAAATTTTTGGAGAAAGAGCTATTATATCTTAAAAGGGATTATCAAAAGAATGGTTTTATTATTTTCGATTGGAAAATACCATTATGTTTTTATTCATAGAGAATCATCTCCTGTAGGACCTCCTTTTTTTGAATGGATATTATCAAAATTGTTAAAAAAGAAATTCATTTATGATTTTGATGATGCGATATGGTTACCTAATTATCGTCAAGAAAATAAACTTTGGAATCACTTAAAAAATTATTCTAAAATTTCAAAGATTATTGCTTATGCAGACAAAATTGTTGCGGGGAATGATTTTTTAAAGCGTTATGCAGAACAATTCAATTCAAATGTTGTCTTAATCCCCACAACTATTGATACGGAGAAAGTGCATAATATTCTGACTAATCATGAAGTAGAGAAAGTAAAGATAGGGTGGACGGGAAGTCATACAACAATCAAGTATTTGGATGATATGATACCTGTTCTAAGAGAGTTAGAAAAAGAACGGGAGTTTGAATTCATTGTAATTTCCAACCAAAAACCGGATTTCAAATTAAAATCATTTCGTTTTGTTCCTTGGAATATTGAGACAGAAATCAAAGACCTGTCACAAATACAAATAGGAATCATGCCTTTATTAGATACCAATTGGGCAAGAGGTAAATGTGGGTTTAAAGCATTGCAGTATATGGCTTTGGGAATTCCTGCAGTGGCTTCTCCCGTGGGAGTCAATTTGAAGATCATAAAAAACGGTGAAAATGGATTTTTATGTTCCAATCATCAGGAATGGAAAGAGAAGTTAACTCGACTGTTAGATGACTCGGAACTTCGAAAAAGAATGGGAGAAAAAGGGAGGGCTTTTATTGAAGCTAATTATTCTGTTCAATCGCAAAAGAAGCAATTTCTGGATTTATTCAAATAGAGTCTGAAAACAAGATCTTTTTAACATCTTTTATATAATTTTTTCTTTTTCAATTATTTTGTCCTTGTAAATCGATATTTTTGTATTCTAAAAAGCAATAAAATCATTAAAGTTTGGAAGAAATCATTCAACTTATTTTAAAAGGAATAGCAACAGGATTTATTTTAAGTATCATGATTGGTCCTGTGTTCTTTATTTTGCTTGAAACAAGCATTCAAAAAGGAGTTAAGGCTGCGGTTTCCCTTAATTTGGGAGTATTATTGAGTGATATCATCTATATTTTATTTGCTCTTTTATTTTACAGTCAAGTAGAGGAACTCTCTGAAGGAGATGATAATTCCGTATTGATGCTCGTTGGAGGAACACTTTTTGTTTTTTATGGCATCTATTATTTTTTCTTTAAAAAAGTATCGGATTTTAGTCCTAACAAAGGAATAATCGTTCAATCAGAAGGGAAATTTAAGCGGTATTCATTATTAACATTAAAAGGTTTTTTATTGAACTTTGCTAATCCAATGGTCATCTTTTATTGGTTTTCTGTTTTAACATTAGGAGGGCAAGATTTAGAAGGAGAAAATGAATTGCAACAACTTTTACTATATGTTGTTTTTATATTGACAACCTTTTTTTCTATTGATTTGTTAAAAATTATAGGAGCCAAAAAACTTCGCCCTCTTGTAACAAAACGAGTATTGAAAGGTTTAAATCGTTTTATTGGAATCGTTTTTGTTTCTTTTGGAGCAGTTTTAATAG
>JALWLM010000431.1 GCA_027084145.1 Crocinitomicaceae bacterium
AGATTATATTTTACTCTGAGCTTCTCAAAAGTTTTTAAAAACTCTTTTTCTTTTATTGGGGTATATTCTTTTTCAATTATCTCTTTTTTACGAACTTTAATTTTAAATTCCGGTGAAGGAAAATATTTTTTGTTGAAAAGATTTAATTCTTCAAGCAATTCATTTTCAAATTGAGCATTTTTATGTTTAGAAATAAATTCTTTTAATGCAATCGTTATTCGGTTTAATTCATTATTCAAGTCGTTAAAATCTACTTTCCCTACTTTGACATTTGCAATTAACGAGTTAAATGCTGAAATATCTATTCCGATAGCGTGTATTCCTAATTCATTTGCTTGAACCATTGTTGTTCCACTTCCCGAAAATGGGTCTAAAACTATATCACCTTTTTTAAAATATGTTTCTTTTTTGAAATTATCTGTGTGATTGTCAAGAAAATATTCAACAAGTTGCGGTATAAATTTCCCTTTATAAGGATGTAAACGATGAACGTGTTTTGTTGTATCTTTCTCTTTTAAATTATCAAATGATAATGCCCAATTTAAATCATCTCCAAGTTTTTCTCTCCAATTTGTTTCTCTTTGCCCATTATAGCTTTTGTAATAGTTAATTAACTCATATTTATCGACAGCTGTTGTTCCATTATTACCATATTTTTTAACTTTCCCATATTGAATTAAATATGAAATATTAGAAGTAGTAACATTCTTTTGTAAGTGTTTACTTGCCCATTTACTTGCTTCTTTTATTGATAATAATTCTGTCATCTTTATCTTCCTTTTCTATACAACAAAAATACAATCATTTTTTCTTGTTGCCTAAATTTTTTGTTAACATCTGCTGTTCAATATAATTTTGTCTAACTTTGTTATAAAATCAATACCTATGAAGAACGTTTTACTTATAGTTACTTTTTTAGTATCGTCATTTTTGTTGCAAGCACAATCGCTTAAATCTTTTGTGATATATAACTCAAAAGGCAGAAAGGTTTCAGTGAAAAAGATGTTTAAAAAATCATTGGCATCAGAAATGGTTTTTTTCGGTGAGCTTCATGATAATCCCATCTCACACTGGTTGCAATTGGAGTTGACAAAATCCATGTACCAAAAATATAAAGACCATTTAGTATTAGGGTTTGAAATGTTTGAGCAAGATCAACAGGATTTGATGAATCAATTAATATCCGGAGAGATAGAGTTTGAAAAATTTGAAAAAAATATGCGTTTATGGTCGAACTATAAAACGGATTATCGGCCGATATTAGAATTTGCAAAAGAGAAAAAAATACGGGTTTTAGCAGATAATATTCCAAGACGATATGCTTCCGTTTTATTTAAAAAAGGGTTGGATTCTCTATATAGGATTTCTGAAAAGGAGAAAGAATGGATTGTGCCTTTAAATGAATTTAAGGTAGATACTTCACTCTCTCAATATCAAGAGGTTGCTAAAATGGCAGCACACATGGGAATGGAAAATCGAGGAGCAGACCTAGTGAATGCACAAGCGATTAAGGATGCTACGATGGCATATTTTATACTCAAGAATTTAAAAGAAGAAGATGTCTTATTACATTTTAATGGAGCTTTTCATACCGATTATTTTCAAGGCATTATTTGGTATATACAACAAAAAGAACCGGAAAAAAAAATAACAACAATCTCTACGGTTTATTCGGATAACATGAAATTCAAGAAAGAAGATAAAGGAAAAGCCGATTTTATTATTTATGTACCTGAAAGTATGACAAGAACTTATTGATTGAAGCCATAATGAAGATAAAAGAAATTGTATCATATTTAGAAGAAATCGCACCTCTTTCCATGCAAGAAAATTATGACAATTGTGGTTTGCTGGTAGGGGATGCAGAATCGAAATGTAAGGGAGTTCTAATTACTTTAGATTGTATTGAGGAAACAGTAGAAGAAGCCGTTAAAAAAGGTTGTAACTTAATCATAGCGCATCATCCGATTATTTTCTCAGGATTAAAATCATTGACAGGCAAAAATTATATAGAAAGAACAGTTCTTCGGGCAATTAAAAATGATATTGCAATTTATGCAATTCACACCAATCTGGATAATCATTTATTGGGTGTAAACAGAGAAATAGGAGAACGATTAGGTCTGGAGAAATTAAAAATATTATCGCCTAAAAGACAAGTGTTGACGAAGTTAGTTTGCTTTGTTCCAAGAGAAAGCATAGATCAAGTTAAAACAGCAATGTTTGATGCAGGAGCAGGAGAGATAGGAAATTATTCATCATGTAGTTTTGAAGTGGAAGGGACAGGACAATTTAAAGCTAACGATGAAGCAAATCCTCACTTGGGAGAGCGAGGGAAGATAGAAAAAGTAAAGGAATTACGACTTGAAGTGTTAGTCTCTAATCATAAGCTGAATCAAGTTCTTTCTGCAATGTTTGAGGCGCATCCTTATGAGGAAGTAGCTTATGAGCTTTACCCGATTTCTAATGTTAATCAAACAGAAGGTGCTGGAATGATAGGAGAACTAAAGGAAGCAATGGCTACAATTGATTTTTTAAAATTATTGAAAGAAACGTTTCATTGCGGA
>JALWLM010000432.1 GCA_027084145.1 Crocinitomicaceae bacterium
TCCATTACGAGCCAATAATACATGGCAAAAAGAAATCGATTTTAGCTTTTTAAAGAATATTTTAACAAATCTGCAAAAACTAAAAAAAACCCAAGAACTTAATGATTTAGAAGAGTGGTTAAAAAATTATACAGAGCCCCAAGAGATTGACGTTGAAAAATTTATTGCTAACATAGCAGAAATCAAAAGAAAATTGAAAAGTATATACAATAATGAGAATAACTTTTTTAAAGATATTTCAGAATCATGGTTTTTCTTTCTATCTGATAACTATATACTGAAAAACTTGCAGAATATCGATAAAATCTTTAAGGCAACGAACTTATATATGGATTGGATGAATAAAAATATTAACTCACTATTGAACAGTTTACCATCTAACCCTATAAAAGATATTAATGTTGATAAACCGAAAGGAATTTATATGCTACCAGAGGTATTTCAAAAAGATCAGCACCATGGTTTCTCAATGTTGTATCTTGCTCGTTCTTATTCGGTTCACCCTAAAACCGAACAATTTTGATGAGTAATAATCTTCTTTTTGTCTTCGGTGCTGGTGCCGAAAAGGCGGTTGATTTTCCTATTTCCTATGATATTCAAAAGTTTCTTAAATATCTCATTGGCTATAATGACAGAACCGGAAAAATAGAGAAGTTTCTGCCGTTAAAAGAAAGGTTGCGCAACGCTTTTCAGGGAATTGGAATAGCAATAAAAGAGGATTCTCCGGAGTTCAGGAACTTTTATTATCTTTTGAGAATTTTAATGGATGGAGACGGAGAGAGGGAGTTACACAGGGCATATCATAATCTTAGGGAAGCGAGAATGAAGTATAGACAGCATTACATTGAGACTTTAAAGAATCTTTTTGAGTATATACCTGAAGAAAAATTGAATGACATTGATAGCTCGCTCGTTCATCATCTTGAAAGGCTCGAGAGAGAATATGACTGGGCAAATTTTAAAGCTTTACTTACAGAACTTTATGGTGAGAATCCCGATAGTTTTAATTTACAAGATATTCTGAGTATGTTGACCCTGTTAAAAGATAAGGATATATCGTTACCCGTGCAGGAGTATTTTGAAGTGTCCGGTAAAGCAAAGGGTGACTACAGAGGAAGTCTGCATGATTACAAGATTAACATAGATGCTTTCTTAAATTTTTACAAACTTTTACTGTTTAAGCTTTTTAAAGTCGTTTATGCGACCAGAAGAGACAATATAAAAGACAGGGCTATAAAATACAAGGATTTCTTTAAGAAACTTATAGATAATGGGAATGTTGATTTTGTTTCCCTTAACTGGAACCCATTTTTTATGTATATTTTGTTTGAAATCAATGCAGAATATAACAGGATAAATCGTACAACTAAAGGGAAAGTCAGATATTTTGATCCCGGCATGAAGGTTGTGATAAAAGATTTTGAAGATGCTAATAGTGGAGTTGTTTACTCTTATGAAAGTAGCATTGGCAAATTCATAGAAGAGCAACAGCAAAAAGGCGGATTACATTTTCAGGTTGATGACTTTAAGTTCGTTTTTAAACATGGATTGTTTAACCTGAGAATATGTCCTGCCTGCAAAACTATATTTACATACAAGACCGATACCTTCAGGATTGACCATATATATCATAACTCTTTTTTAATAGATCCTCTGCCCATTGTTGAAAGAGATTTAAGAATGTTTAAGAAAATAGAAGACAGAGAAGTTTACAAAAGACCTGACCTTATAAGATGTCCGGTGTGTGGAACTCCCACCACTTTCAAAGATTCATTGCTTGAAATTCAGACTATTTTTAAGGGCGATTCTCCTATTGAGCATCTTACTCATGAATTTGCAAGCCTTTTAAGTAAGGCAGAGCATGTAATTTTTATAGGCTATTCTTTCCCAGAGGATGACAAAAATGAGTTGCTCCTGTTGAAGGCTTTTAGAAATGCTCTCTCTCGTAATATGTCTGCGCAGAAACAAAAGATATCAGTGGTACTTTATGACAGAGAATATACAGGTAAAATATGGCTTAGACCAGAAGAGATCAAAGGTAATGTAAAACAGCATATAGAAAAAACGGTGGATAATTTCAGGAAACTTTTTCCAAATACCAGCCTGAGGATAACATTAAAGGGTTTCCCCAATATTCTGAATGTTGATGATAATATTACCTATTTCAGAGTATAATCTATAGTATTAGCGGTTTATTCTATGCTGCGAATTATTCCGGGCTACCTTCAGGCAGCCCGCCTGTTATTACAGTTTACTTAAATAAAAGTACCTTCTTAATTTTCCTGTACCTGCCTGCTTCCATCTCAATAAAATACACCCATCGATATAATGGTGTAGGTGAGGTACTCACTCAATTTAGTTGTTTCGTATTCACTTTTATTACATTATCCTTTGGGAACTTAAACAGAGGGGAATAATGCTAAAACTTCTCATTATTGCGCTTGGTGGTGCTATTGGTGCTGTTTTAAGGTATGTAATTTCTGAGGTACCGTACCGGTACTTTGCTCCGGTGTTTCCGTATGGTACGCTTCTCGTTAATCTGCTCGGGGCTTTCTTTATCGGTATGC
>JALWLM010000433.1 GCA_027084145.1 Crocinitomicaceae bacterium
GAACTTATGCTGGATTTATTTTTATTCCACTTTGAGATCAACCCTAAGTTGAAAAAAAATAAACGGCCCATTGAGAGTTTCCTTAATTTTGGGCGTATTGCCGTCTAAATTTCTAATGAACCATTGAACTCTAAAATATTGTCATATAAAAGTGGCTCGCCTCCTGATATTACAATATTTTCAACACCTTGGTTCCTAAATTTTGAAATGGCATTTTTCCAAATGTCGATATTTAATTCTGTTTTTTTGCTCACTACTTTTGGACCAAAACAAAATGGACATTTTAAATTACAAATAGTAGTTGGCTCTATATCGAGAGATTTAATCATTTAGGTAATATAGTTTTAAATGGTTTAAGTATTTCGGGAGCAGTTGGGCAATATCTATATGGGTGAAAACCGTGCTCTTCAATTGATTTTAATAATTTTTTCTTGTCTTTTTCAATTGTCATTAATTCGGATTTGTGTAATAGGTCATTCATTTCATTGTACCTACAGACTTTACTATCACAATTATCTATTACTTTTCCTTCAGGCAGAAAATTAGATTGGTCTAAAAATTCTTCACGACCAAAATGATGGCAGCAAGGAAATTTCTTCGAATTATTTCCAACAGATTGAATATATTTTGTTATTGAACAGATTTTCCCCTTTTTGGCGAAATTGTAATTTTGAACCCAAAACTCAACTTCCTCCCAATCAAATTCAAGGCAGCGTGAATGAACTATTGCCATATTCTTTATTGCAAAATCTGAATCGAACGTGTGAATATGTTTAAACTGGACAAAATCAACTTTTAATTCTTTTGCAAGTGAACAAATCGACTTTATTGTTTTTTGTTCGAAGTTAATGTTATTACTTGGGTCAACAACGAAACTAATTCCAATTGCAGGTGTGTAATCCTCACCTCTTATTTCATTTAGACTTTTTATGTTTTTAATGATTCGGTTAAAGTCAGCTTCTTTCGTTTCGTGAAGTTTTGAGTGTAGCTGTTTATTTGTTGCGTCAAGTGAAATTCTTACAAAGGATAATTTCGTGAGGTCAAAATCACTATCTATCAATTTGTCAATTAGAAATCCATTGGTAATAATTCCGATATAAACTCCTTGTTCAATAAGGTAGCTACAAATGCTTTTTCCTTCAAATAATTTGCTTGGATTATATAATTCCTTGTATAAAAGTGGTTCACCACCACCAGAAAATACTATTGATTTTCCACCTGATTTACAGAAATCAATTAAGTAGTTATTCAAATTAAAGATGTTGATTTTTTTATCCTTTCGGAAATCAGAAGTAAAGCACCAACTACAATTGTGATTACAATAATCTATTGGGTCAACCTCAACTTGTAACAGATGATTTGAATTTTCAATATCGTATAGGTGGAGATTCTCGGGAATCAATTGTGAAGCTGATATTCTGCTATATTTTTGTTCCTTTTGTATCATCGATTTTTAATGTAGGAAATTAATTTTTCTCTTCCACGTTTTGTGGTTATATCGACATGAATGTGACTCTTAATCTTTTCCCCTCTTACCTTAACTGGTTTTTTTCTGACATTACTTTCGACTGTTCCGAAATACAACTCAGGCAATTTCCCTACTTTAGAAAAATGCAATTCTGTTTTTCCGAATATGTTGTTTTTTTTATTAAACTCTAAAGTTTCTACGGTAAATGGATATCGTAAAATAACACCATCAAATTCTGTGACATGCGAATAAAAATTAGCAGTATTTTTGCTGCCGTCCAATGCAAATGAAGTGCCCTCTACCTTAAAATTAAATTTTTCATAAGTAATCTTTAATAGACTGTATTGAACAGTATGCATTAATCCATATGATTCAGTTTCTATATTTTGAATCCAGTATCCTTCAATAAAATGATTCCCAAGAATCCATTTTCTAATTAGGCTACTTTTCTCAATTAAAGAAGATAAAACAAAATTAGAAATTACCGTGACTGCAAATATTACAATAGCGATAGAAATCCAAGTAACTGGTGTAGAATCGGGGTTTTCAAAAATGAATTTTCGAAACATATAACCAGACGTTGTGCCTAATAAGCTTGAAGAAACTGCTTTCCAAATATTAATTTGGTTCTCTAATTTTTTTAGCATAATTTAAATTGTTATTGAATCTTTCTTTGCAAAGTCATGTCCAATTACTGAGGAATTTATTCTTATCTTCTCCATTAAACGAAGAAAAGAAAACCTATCGTAAGTCTTATTTTCATTTGTGAATTTAGATTGCGTGGAAAAAAATGAAGCTATTAAATTTTCTACTAAATTTGAATGGTCATTAGTATCTGACGATTTGTCAAGATTCAAAAAAGTTTCCATAAGTATTACTCTCCACACAAAAGCATCATTGTTATTTTGGTTGAGGTTATCATCATCTATTAAGAAGGATATGCTATTAAGCATGTTGTTAATAGGTCTAAAATAGATTGGACTGTAAGTCCAATAATTGAAAGTGCTATATTCTTCTTTTAGTTTTTCAAACGAGGGAAACAGGTGATGATAAATTCCTTTTAGTAAATTATAACGGACAGAATTTAAGCCTAAATC
>JALWLM010000434.1:0-1715 GCA_027084145.1 Crocinitomicaceae bacterium
GTAAACGAGGATCATGCCTTAAAGTTACTAAATTGATAATTTTTTTGAATCCAAATGAAAGATAAAATAGAAACACTGAAAAACGAAATTAATCAGGTTAATTTAACTGATGCTTTATCGGTTGAGTCGTTTAGAATTAAATATTTAGGAAGTAAAGGACTTATTAAATCTCTATTTTCCGAATTAAAAAATATTCCTAATGAAGAAAAAAGAGAAGTTGGGAAATTCATTAATGATCTAAGAGATTTTGCTCAAAACAAATGGAAAGAAGCTAAAGAAAAGCTAGAAGAAAATAGTGGAAGTCATCATAATATTGACCTTTCTCGTCCGGAAGATGCCATTGAAATAGGTGCAAGACATCCATTGTCCATTGTCCGCTCGGAGATTATTGATATTTTTTCCCGTATTGGTTTCACAGTATCTGAAGGACCTGAAATTGAAGATGATTGGCATAATTTCTCAGCATTAAACTTTCCTCCGGAGCATCCTGCAAGAGATATGCAAGATACTTTCTTTATTGAAAAAGGTGAAAAAGAAATGGCATTAAGGACACATACTTCTTCGGTGCAAGTGCGAGTAATGGAACATTCAAAACCTCCTATTCGAACCATCTCTCCGGGACGTGTTTATCGAAATGAAGCTATTTCAGCAAGAGCACATTGTTTCTTTCACCAAGTGGAAGGTTTATACATTGATAAAGACGTTTCCTTTGCTGACTTAAAACAAACCTTACTTTATTTTGCCAAAGAATTGTTCGGAGAAAAAACAAAAATAAGACTTCGCCCTTCTTACTTTCCTTTTACCGAGCCAAGTGCAGAGGTAGATGTTTCTTGTACAATTTGTAATTCAAAAGGGTGTAACGTGTGTAAATATACCGGTTGGTTAGAAATCTTAGGATGTGGAATGGTTGACCCAAATGTTTTAGAATCTAGTGGCATTGACAGTAAAACTTATTCCGGTTTTGCCTTTGGAATGGGAATAGAAAGAATTGCACAATTAAAATATAAAGTCAATGACCTTCGTTTATATTCAGAAAATGATGTTCGCTTTTTAAAACAATTTACAGGAGGATTTTAATATGGGATTATTTAGCTCTAATAATAAAAATCGTTTTCCATGGGAAGAGGTAACCTCAACTTCACAACTGGAAGAGATACTTAATGGAACAGGTTGCTTTTTATTCTTCAAACACAGCAAACGTTGTGGAATTTCTATAATGGCCCTAAACAATTTTGAAAACAAATGGGATAAGAATTTAAAATGTGATTTATATTTTATCGATTTACTTAAACACCGAGATGTTTCTAATTTGTTGGCGGAAAAAACAAATGTTCAACATCAATCCCCACAAGTTATTGTCTTAAACAAAAATGAAGTTATTTACCATGCTTCACATGGTGATATCTCTCCAAATCAAATTAAAAATTTAATTTCTAATCCATGAAAAAATACATTGTTGTAGGACTTATTGTTCTTGTTGGAGGTGCTTTATTATTAGGCCCTTTATTAAATACTAAAGAAGTAACCGGAGACAAAAAACTTTCTAAAAAGGTTCAATTTGGTTTTAAAGAAAGTCTTGCTTTAAAGTTTAACCATAAGGTTACTTTAGACATTATTAACAATAACGCAAGTGAAATTGTGTTAATCTATGGAGGAAAAGAAGTGAAAAGATGGTCTGCCCCCAAAGAAGATACTCTTTATTACTCCATTATAGG
>JALWLM010000434.1:1725-2564 GCA_027084145.1 Crocinitomicaceae bacterium
CGCGTTATCTCCGATATTGTTCCAAAACAAATGAAAGTAGAATCTCTTAATGCCTTTCGCCATGACCCTACAAGTTTCACACAGGGCTTAGAATTTTACAAGGGCAGATTATTTGAAGGTACCGGAGACCCCGGAGGAGAAGGTTCTTCATTTGTTGCGGAAGTTGAATTGAAAACAGGGAAGCACTTACAAAAATTATCCTTACAAGCAGGATATTTTGGTGAAGGAATTACTATTTTAAATGATACTCTTTACCAAATCACATGGAAAAATGGAAAGTGCTTTTTGTATGATGTGAAAGATCAAATTCAAATGTTACAAAAAGAATTTTCTTATAATGGAGAAGGTTGGGGTCTTTGTAATAATGAGAATTATCTTATCATGTCTGATGGAACTGAGAGAATTACATTTAGAAAACCGGAAACTTTTGAAATTGTAAAAACAATCAATGTTTATAATGATAGAGGACCTGTAAATTATCTTAATGAACTTGAATTTTTCAATGGAAAAATTTATGCAAATGTTTGGACGACAGACATAATTATTTCTATCGATCCGGAAACAGGTCGTGTATTAGAACAGATTGATGTATCCGAACTTGTTTCTACAGCAAGAGGTATGGGAGAAGTCCTAAACGGAATCACCTACAATAAACAAACAAATAAAACCTACTTAACAGGAAAATATTGGGATCGCTTATATGAAGTAAGGTTTGTTGAAAAATAGCCTATGTAAAATATTTTTTCTGGCGTAAAAAAAGTAAAATAATCCCAACCGATATTGCCGCATCTGCAATATTCCAAATTGCAGGAAACACTTGTTGCCCTCCTACCAAAGGA
>JALWLM010000435.1 GCA_027084145.1 Crocinitomicaceae bacterium
CAAGATTATTAAAAATGACATCCAATACTCCTTTAGTTGAACGAATGCGTCCTAAATCATTAGATGATTTTGCAGGGCAAGAACATTTATTGAAAAAAAACGCTTCCTTAAGAAGAGCATTAGATGCCGGAATTATTCCTTCGATCATATTTTGGGGACCTCCGGGTGTTGGTAAAACAACTTTGGCCCAACTGATTGCAAGCTATTTGAAGCGACCAATTCGTACACTTTCCGCCATTTCCTCGGGAGTAAAAGATGTTCGAGAAGTTATCCAAGGAGTTGAACGAGCCGGAATGTTTCGAGAATCGGGTACCATTCTTTTTATTGATGAAATCCACCGTTTTTCAAAAGCTCAACAAGATTCTTTACTGGGTGCAGTTGAAAAAGGTACAATAACACTGATCGGAGCAACCACGGAAAACCCTTCCTTTGAGGTTATTTCCGCTTTATTGTCAAGATGTCAAGTATATACTTTAAAAGCTCATAATAAAGATTCACTTCTTTATATACTAAACAATGCTATAAGAAATGATATAATCTTAAAAACAAAGAAGATTGAATTAAAAGAAACCGAAGCTCTTCTTGCTCTTTCAGGTGGAGATGCCAGAAAAATGTTAAATGTTTTTGAAATTATTGTTGGAACCTTTCCTCATGATAAAAAAATAATCATTACCAATGAAATTGTAAAAGAAAGAGCACAGCAATCCTTAGCTAAATATGATAAAAACGGAGAACAACATTATGATATCATTTCTGCATTTATCAAATCAATTAGAGGTAGTGATGTAAACGCTGCTCTTTATTGGTTGGCTCGTATGATTGAAGGAGGTGAAGATCCGAAATTTATTGCCAGACGCTTACTCATCTGTGCATCGGAAGATATTGGTTTAGCCAATCCGAATGCTTTACTTATGGCTAACAATTGTTTTAAAGCCGTTGAAGTCATCGGGTGGCCGGAATCGAGAATTATACTATCCCAGTGTACTATCTATTTAGCGAATTCACCTAAAGGAAATGCTGCTTACATAGCCATCAACAAAGCTCAAGAAATTGTAAAAAATACCGGAGATTTACCTGTTCCTCTTCATCTAAGAAATGCTCCGACAAAGCTGATGAAAGAATTAGGATACGGAAAAGGATATTTATATTCTCATCATTACGAAAATAATTTCGTTCAACAAGAATTTATGCCTGATGAAATCTCAGAACTTTCTATCTTTGAAGCAGGAAGTAGCCCTAAAGAGAAAGAAATAGAAGCAAAGATCAAACGCCTTTGGGAAGATAAATATAAAAAATGATTCAACGAATTGCATATTACGGAATGGTACTCCCCCTATCCTACCTCCCATTAAATATACTTTATTTATTTACAGACTTTTTTTTTCTTTTACTTATTACAGTGTTTCCTTATCGGAAAAAAGTAATTCAAAATAATCTCCGAAATAGTTTTCCTGAAAAAAGTGAGAAAGAAATCAAACAACTCACTCGAAAATTTTATCGTCATTTTACCGATTTACTAGCAGAAGGAGTTAAAAATCTCTCAATGTCCAAAGAAGAATATCTTAAGCGATTTAAAGTTAAAAACCCTGAATTATTGGAAGAACTTTACAAAAAAAACAAAGATGTATTACTTATTTCAGGACACTACAATAATTGGGAATGGTTAATTGTTTCTCAAAACTTTTTGTTTGCTCATCAAGCTTTCGGTATAGGTATGCCTTTAAGTTCAAAATTTTGGGATAAGAAAGTCAATGAAAAACGACAACGATTCGGTATGAAAGTTATTCATGCTAAAAATTATAAACAAGAATTAAATCATTTTAATCAACAACCTAAAGCTGTTTTAGTTTTATCTGACCAATCTCCTGCTGACTCTCATAAAAGTTTTTGGATGACATTTTTAAACCAAGAAACCGCTGTTCTTTTCGGTGCAGAAATTATGGCACATCAATTGAATTGTGCTGTAGTATTCTTTATTACACGAAAAATAAAACGAGGATTTTATGAAATGGAACTTCAACTGATTACCGTAAATCCTCATGAAAAAAAATGGGGAGAAATTACAACCGAACATGTAAGATTATTAGAAAAAGAAATTATGAAAAAACCCGAATACTGGCTTTGGTCTCATAAACGTTGGAAAAGAAAAATTCCGGAAAATTTAGAACAATTAAAAATTAAACAAAAAGCTTTTTTTGATGAGAAATTTAATAAAAAATAGTTCGATCATCCTATTGTTAATCATATTGAGTTTTTCTTCATTTTCTCAAGGAAAAAAATACGTCAAAAGGAAACGTGAAAGAGTTGACATACAATATAAAAACGACATTAAAATATATGCTCGAGGCATTGATGTTAACGAAAAATATATTTTTGTTTCTAACAATGACGGCTCTATCCATTATATTGATAAAAAAAATTATGAGAGCTATCAACTTTTTAAACTCCCAAATTTTAAGGAATTAACAGATATTGACATTATCAATGACAGCATATTTGCAATGCACTCGGGAGACAATGGCAAAATGATCAAAATAGCAATGAATAGA
>JALWLM010000436.1:0-1279 GCA_027084145.1 Crocinitomicaceae bacterium
GTGAGGATCTGGAGTTTGGTCAAAATTAAATTTTGCGTAATTATAGTTATCATCTAATTTGTATCCATGACCTAGAACTGTAGATAATCCTATAACTGCACCATACGAACTAATATCAGCATTGGAGTTAGTATATAATTGGAAAGCTTGAACATCTCCATTTAATAAATCCACCATTCCTGTATTATCAAATGCACTACCATTTTTTGGAGTTAAAACTAATTTTTGACTCATAAATTTATCATACTTATTGTAATAAGCGTTAAGGTCTACAGAAAATTTACTTATTTTCCCTCTATATCCTATATCAAAAGCTGCTACTTTTTCAGGTTGTACTAATGGTGTTTTTACAGCTACTAAATCAGCAGGATTACCTGTTTGTTGAAATTTTAATACAGAAGTAAATGAATAAGAATCAAAATAAGCATCTCTACCGGTTAATGTAGTTCCCGGTAAATCTCTGTCTAAATTGTCCGGAGAGGCACCGACTAATATTGCTCTACCTACATTAAATCCAATAAATAAATCTTGTGTTGTAGGGTTTCTAAAACCGGTTTGGAAGGAAGCTCTAAAGTTGTGCTTTTTATTTTCTCCGGCAGCATAGTTAACAGAGATACGTGGAGATAAAGCTGCATCAAAGTATTCATTTTTATCCATTCTTATAGAACCAGTTAATTTTAAGCGGTCGTCCATGAATTTTTTTGTAGCTTGTAAGTAAGCTCCATATTCGTTATATTTAATAGGTCCGTCGTAATCTGTAAAAATGGTTCCTTCGGAATTTAAAGCATATTGTCTGTAATTACCTCCAACTTGTAAATCTATCACATCATTTAATAAACTTTTAAAGTTGTAATTACCTTCGGCAACATTCATAGAAGTTTTATCTATAAATTTTGATCCCACAGCAACATCCGGATTACTTGTAATGCTATTATAAGCACTTTCAAATTGTGGTGTTCCCGGTTGTAGTTGAGGATAAGCGGAGTTTGCAGCATTTCTAGCAATTCCATGGGCTTGAGAAGCAGGCGCTCCACCTAACACGGCTTGTAAATAGCCTCCAACATAGGTGCCAAACCACTCAGCAGATTGTAATTTGGATAGATTTATACCTGTAAATCTTAAATCATACGAATCTCCGGCATCTTCAGTAGTACGATAAGCTCTTAAGAAAAAGTCTTTATTTTTTATTTCAACTCTCATTTGTTGCATGATAAAGTTTTTTAATTGGTAACGGTTTGCTCCTTGATAAATAGTATTACTCATTCCAACACTATAGTTA
>JALWLM010000436.1:1289-2544 GCA_027084145.1 Crocinitomicaceae bacterium
ATGTAAAGCACCATCAAATTTAATACTTTTTGCTTTATAGTCGGTTAAATCTTCTTCTAAATAACCTTCTCTACCTACTTTAACAGAAGGAATCAAATTGCTCGCACCTGCAGGAATTAAACCTAATCCTTCTAATTTTACGGCAACATCATGTATGTCTGTTGCAACTTCATCACCATAAATATTTATACCATCATGTGCGTATAAAGGATCCGGGAAAAGACTTCTAGGAATAATAGCATCTGCTTTTCCCGGTTGAGTTAAAACGTACATATTGGTGTCGTTTGCAACCCAATCTGTTCCTTCTAAATAAGAAAATGAAGCTTTACCTGCAAATTTTTCACTAAAAGCATGAGCTGCTCTTACACCAAAATCTGTGTATGGATCTGTACCTCCTGCTTCGGATTTAGTAACCCCTTTTTTGATATAAGCAGAAATCCCTTGATCTTCGTAAGGGTTTTTACTGGTCATAAAAAGAATACCATTAAAAGCATTTGCTCCGTATAAAGCTGAAGATGCTCCAGGTAATAATTCTACGGATTTTACGTCTAATTCGTTTATACCAACTAAATTACCCATAACAAAATTAAGAGCCGGAGATGCATTGTCCATTCCGTCAATTAATTGAACGAATCTAGTGTTTGAAAAAGAAGCAAATCCACGAGTATTAACAGAGTTAAATGTTAAACTACTTGTATTTATGTCTACTCCTTTTAGGTTTTCAATACTGTTATAAAAACTAGCAGAAGCAGTATTTTTTATATCACGAATGTCCATGCGTTCTACGGTTACCGGAGATTCTCTTACACTTTCCGGTGTTCTGGAAGCAGAGACTACTACTTCATCTAACATAGAAGCATTTTCTTCTAGTTTTACTTCTACAATTTGATTTTTGTCTTTGATAGCTACAACAACTTTTCCATACCCTAAGTTAGAAATTTCAATTTCAAAAGGAGGTTCTTCTTCCGTTCTTAGTGTAAAATTACCATCAAAATCTGTTGATGCTCCTAAAGCTTTTCCTACAATTTTGATATTAACTCCAGGGATAGGTTCTCCTGTTTTTGCATCTTTTACATTTCCTTTAATTACTGTTTGTGCAAACAAAGTCGAACTAAATAAAAATGCAATTGCAATGAATAATAGTTTTTTCATAAGTTTAATATTTGATTAATGTTTGTTATTTATAATGTGTGCAAAATACAAAAAAAAACAGAAAAAAACATATTTTCTGTCTTATTAACGTATTCTAGTAATT
>JALWLM010000437.1:0-9955 GCA_027084145.1 Crocinitomicaceae bacterium
TGATTTGGCATTCTAATTTCATTTCGCCGAATTCAATGCGGGTTGGTTTTATTTCATTCAAAAATTCAGTTTATTTCTGTTATATTCAACTCTTTAGAGTTGATTTCAGAGGTATTATTTGTAACGGTCTTGTATAACGCTCTCGTTGCGTTTGTTCGGCACTAAGATAGCAAAAAAAACCGAAACTTCGACTTGCGGGCGTATTTTTCCGAAGGAAAAATTCGGACGCAATGAGCGTTATATTTTGTTACCATTTGCTACGCCACGTATTGCTGCTCACGTTCTGCCATTTCGGGTATGATTTCCGCCAACTTTACGTTTTGCTTGTCAGAATTCCGTTCTGCTTTGTTTTCCGCATCCCGCCTGAATGGCTGTACTTGTCCAGTCGGGCTGGTATTTGGCAAATTCCGACCTGTTTTTAATTCCGTTTTGCTTTCCGATTTCGGTTTAGCGATGTACATTCCAAAATAGGAGCGGAGTTGCGTTTTTCGGAAATCAGTCAGTTTCGGCGAGTTCAATTCCGGGTCGGTTTTATTTCGTTTTAGTTATTTTCTTTCGGAATAGGCGAGTACTTGTCGGTTTGCCAATAAATTCCGATTCGTTTTTTATTCAATTCAGTTGATTTTAGTTCGGTTCGGCGTAGTTAATGGTAACGGTTTGTATAAGAATAGTAGCCGATTTCGTGAGTAGAATTTTTCAAATTACTACAATTTTTATTGCGGACTACAATGTTCATATTTACCGCTATTTCGGCTATTATTTTTATACTCTGTTGTGTGCCTGTGCTTTGTGTTCGTCCGTGAGTTGGGTCAGACACACTCTTTGTCAAGTTTTGGCTTGTGGGACGGCATATGCGACTTGACAATGTGTGTGACTGTGAAGCGTTGGTTATTTTATTTCTATTGCTTTCCATCCCCATTTATTTTTCTTTTTGTTAAATGATAAAATCGCTTTCCCATTCAAAATCTGGTCGTCATTCAGATTGTTGTTCCTAATTAGTTTTGGTTCAATAAAGACATCATCTACAAATCCAAAGTTCTGTGGAGAAATTACTTTTAGTGTACCTTCAAAATCTCTAATTGCTTCTGATGATAAATTTCGTTCTGCTTTTTTAACCGTTAGTATTTTGTAAAAATCACCTTGCCCTTTTCCATTAAAGCGTACTTTTAAAATATCCCCAATTTGTGGTTTTTCCAATTGACCGGAATAGTTGAAAAACCCGAATTTTTGTTTATTTTTCACAAAATTCAACATCTTCTTATTTTCATTTACAAACTCTACCGCAATGACTTCTTCCGGTATATCCTGAAATAAAATTTCTTCTGCTTTTTTCAGATATTTAATATACAAATCTTTATTGTTATCCTTCGATGTAGCAGACTTAAACCAATCTTGTTCTGTCCATTGGGTAATTTGATGTGGTATTTTCCATTTATGTTTTTCTCTGGTAGCAATCACTTTTTGAATTTCAGTTTTTGCCTCATTATACATCTTGTTTTCTATCAGAAATCTAGCAAATTTTTGTCGAAGTTTAACCAAAAAGTCTTCTGGAGTTTTTAGACTCAAAGCCTTACAATAACAAGCAAATTGAATATCTTTATCATCAGGAAAGATTTCTGCCATCAGTTCCCAAATCCAAAAATCATTTCTTTTTTGTTTGGCAAAAGGTAAAAATGCAGACAATACATTTTCATTATCTCCAAGTGTTAAAAGAAGTTTTGCTTTGAAATAAGGAGGATATTGATAACTTGGATATTTCTCGATTAAAGCATCTAATTTAGGTAAAAACTCTTTAACTTTTTCTATATTAACTTGTTTCAGATGACCAAAAGGATCAACAGGCTCTCCTTCTAATAGGTTTTTAGAATAGGCTATATGTGCTTGTTCTGCTATTGCCATTATTTTTCTACCATTGTATTCTTCTTTTAAATAATCTTTCTGTTGGAAATTATCAAAATTCCACCATTCGGCAAATGTCAGATAGTTTGACCAACCTTGGTATCCTTTATGGAAAGCTTTATATAGAAAGGTATATGCTTCTGATGGTTTGGTAAAATGAAATTCCTTAATAATTTCTAAAAGTTCATTGATCTTTTTGTAATCAATGTTTTTTTCTTTCTGCAATTCAAATACTAAGCTACCGATTTGCCAAGCACAATTATCAAATACCATTTTTTCATCTTCGGGTAATTGTAAATCTTTAATATTGATTAGATTTTTTTTAAAATCGTCATACGAAACAGGTTGAGAAAACTTTTTAAGGTAATCGTAATACACCCATGCAGCAGCTCTTTTGTTCCAAATATTTTCAGGTTCTACTTCCAAAGCTTGATTTGCCATTTGCAAAGCCTCTTCAAGCTTCCCCGCTTTCCTAAGTTCTTTGATTTCTTTAAATGACATAATCTGCTTCTTTTAGTCGGTTAACAATAGTTTTAACTTTTTGAATTATTTCGGAACTGTTACATTTCTTTTCCAAAGGAAGTACTCTTCCAAAAAATCCATCTTTATTGTATTCAAAATCAAATACACAAGATTGGCTATCCTTTTCAATGGTATACCTTTCCCGATAGTTAAGATGTTTAATATCTGAAATGAACTCACCATCATCTAAATATTGACTGATTTGGTCAAATAGATTTTTCAAAAAAGGCTTTTCTTCTTCCAAAGCAACATCAAATTCAATCTGTGTCAAAACACCTTCCACATTATTTCGATTTACAATTACTTCAGGTGCTTTTTTAAGAATCTCTGAAATTGTTTCAAATAGCTCATCCGAATTAGTCTGAGCAGGAAGTTTTTGAAATTTGGCCTTAAAAACGTTTTTCCCATTTATCCAATACTTAAATGCAGCCGTTTGCTCTTCTCTTTTGAAAATATAACGGATTTCATATCCCACTTTTTGCCATGCTTCAACATCAATGTAGTGCTTACGTAGATTATACCATCTATGAATAAAATGATCTTGGATAGTCAAGGGAGCATCAGCTAAATTAAATTTTTCCAGTTCTGGTAAAACTTCATTAACATCTATTTCTAATGATTGATTTGGTTGTCCGGTTAGCTCGTTAAATGCTTTCTGAACATTTACATCAATAAAGTTCATCTCTGAAAAAGACGAAAAATAAGGTGGGTTGATACAAAATAATTTTTTAGATGCTCTGGTTACGGCTGTATATGCCCAACGATAAAAATCCGGATTGGTTTTACCTGAACGATTATGTTCCACTTCATAAAAGTTGAAATTAGCTTGTGTTCCTCTATCCCAAAAAACAAATGCATTTGCCCATTCACCTCCTTGGGCTTTATGACAAGTTACAGCATAACCATATTTTAAGAGAATACAATTAAAATACTTATCATTGATGATGGCGTCCTTAAATTCTTCCGTTCCTTCTTTAAGTTTCGGATGTCTGTTTTTGAAATCTACGTAAAGAGCTCTCTGCTCTTCCGGTTTTAGATAGTTGTCACCATAAAGGTAATTCTCCAAAATATAACCACTTACATTTTTCGGCAAGTTGTTTTCATCAGGTAAAACAAGACTAACTCTTCTCCATGTTAATCTTACAGTTTGAACTTTACCACCTTTAGCGTAAAAATTCACCTCTCTGGTTTCTACTGATGGACTTGCTTCTGAAACAACAGCAAATTCACCATTCATAATACCCAATTGATAATTATTACCACTGATGATAACCGTATCGGATGCTTGAATCGGTAAATCATTCCCGAACGTATCCCTGCGAATTGTTGTATTCAAATTAAGTGTTGTTTTATTCTTCCAGCAAAGAATAATCTTTTGACCTTGTTGTTTTTTGTAAGTTTCGAGAAAGTCATGATAAGATGGGTTAAAAATGTCTTTGCCGTTTTCTCTTAAATCAAAATCGTTGAAATAGCCCGAAGTTAGAGACCGCCTGATTTTGGTAGCGGAAAGTAAAATACCGTTGTTAGCATCTTGGCGTTTTACTTCCTTCATTTCGGTTTGAACTACTTTAACATTGTATTTATTCCTGAGATATTCCGGATTAAGTGCAGGAGAAAAATTCATCCCAATAGGAGGTAACTGAGCAGAATCTCCTATAAAAATAATTTTGCTAGTCGTAGAAGCGTCCTGTATTCTAGAATAAGTTATTAGATCTCGTAGCAAATGACCACTACCAAAACGGAAAAATTCACCTTTACTTAAAATGTCGCTTACCATTGAAGCTTCATCCACTATCAGTACCGAATCGTGAACTTCCGGATTGTTTCTGATTTTGTATTGGTACAAAAACGAGACATCATTTTTATCCTCACTTTTCTTAATTTCCAGTAATTCCTCAAAGCTGTAGATTCCCTTGTGGATAGTGGTAGATTCAAAGCCTGTTTTCTGATTAATGACTTTTGCTGCCCGACCTGTTGGAGCCATTAACTGGTATTTCCTCTCCAAAGATTGTAGGTATTCTATAAAACCTTTCAGTAAGGTAGTTTTTCCACTTCCCGCATATCCTTGTAGAATAAATACTCGTTCATCACTTTTTAAAAAAGCATGAAACTTTTCCAACGCATTGCGTTGGTCATTAGTAAGGGTGATATGTTGGAAGTAGTTGAAAATATTCATGGTTATTATTTATTTTTTCATGCAGAGGTTATTATTATCTATGCGGTACTTCTGCACTATTCATTTTTCTTCATTTTTTTCATTAATTTTTCTAATTCAGGACTATTTGCACCGATGGTATTTTTCTGAGTTTTGTGCTTGTTTGATTTCTTGTTTTTAATTCCGCTACTTGATTTAGTTGTGTATGATGATTCTATATGATTTACAAAGTCTTGAAGAAATCCATAAAATTTAAAATAGTATCGAGATTCACTCCCTTTTATTTTGTTTAATGTTTTCTGTTGGTAAGGTGTTGGAACGCTTCCTCTATGATTTTGATTTCTCATTTGGTAGATTTCTTCATGTGTGAAATATATTGAATTAAAATTATAGTCATCCCTTGTTACATTTTGATTAAAATAGAAAAAATATAATACTGCCCGAAATTTTCTGTTTGTATACCATTTAGATGTATCAGTCCCTTGAAAAACTAATTGTTCTAATGAGGTTCCTCCAGAACGTGGTATTACGTATTTTTGCTGAATTCTATCAAAAAAAGACTTTATGGCAATTTTATCTTTTTCTGAATCCCAAATGCTCTTAATCTTCTGCTCAAAAAGATAATTACTTATATTCTCAATCTGCTGGTACACACATAGACAAAAATTTTCAAAATCATCTCTCCGTCTCTCATGCTCCATTTTTTGGTAATCTTGAATTAGCTGATTTTTAATTTCTTGAATAGGGAATGAATTATAAAACTCAGTTGCTTGTTTTTTAATTTTAAGCTCAACACAATGTTCATAAATATTTTGAATAACAGAATGTTTTACAATTTCCTCAATAGACGATGTCTTTCTAATGGTTTCCAATATTTCATCAATTAACCAATCGTTGCCTTCAACTTTGAGAAGGTCACTAATGATTTGTACAAATTTTTTAAGTTTTTCCTTATCCTTCATTTTTAACTGTTTTTGAACTTATCGTAAAGGGCTATGCCCTCCTCAAGCCCTTTATTAATGATAGTGTTTACTACGCTTTCTAAGTCAATTTTTTCATTATCCTTTGTTTCTTTTAATCCAGTTAATTTATCAAACCTCTTCTTCAACATCTTATAAGTACCATCCTCAACTCCCTTCACCATTTTCAAAAACTCCAATTTTCCATCCAATACATTCACCAAATGAGCATTAATGTTTTTTACATGTCCTTTATCGGAAATGTAGTCCCTTTTAAAAATTTGTTCCGCTTTTTCATAGCCATACTTTTCCCAATAATAAAGCCACATTCGGATTTGTTTTACATATCTTCTACGTACATTTACCTTCTCGTTTACAATCAATCCCGTTGCTTCCTGTCGGTGGCCGGCTTTTTGTAGTTTTGTTTTCTTTGGATTAATCGTCAGTTTTTGATCTTCCTCAATAATTCGTTTTAGCTCTTTATTAAAATCTTCATCATTATAAATATTATGAGGAGACGAAAATGTAATATCATCAGCATATCTTGTATAAGTCGCACCAAACCGGTTGACAAGTCCGTTAAGTCTGCGGTCAAGCTTTTTACAAAGAATGTTAGTTATAGTAGGAGATGTAGGACTACCTTGCGGAAGTACTGTTTTTATTTCTCCATCAATTTCAAAAGGATGGGTACACAAACAGGCAAGTAAAAATGCCAAAGGTTCTTTATCTCCATTTAGATTAAACGGTTCAAACATGAAACCTAATTTTACTCTATTTCGGTCAAACGAATGAAAGAAGTCTTTCAAGTCCAGGTTTAGTACGTAATGATGTCCCACGTGTTTTTTCGCATTATCAACTATTGATTTATTTAACACAAATCCTGTTGCTGACTCAAGCGGTTCGTAAACACACTGCAACACAAAATTTAGTGAGCGCAAAATAGATTTCAACCCTTTTACAGGTGCATGAATTGTCCTGTCTTCTCCGGATTTTTTTTTGATAGTAAAAGTCTGATAACGCTTTTTGCAGATTGTTGGATTAGCGTAATAGGTCAATGATTTTAATTGAACCGGCTTGCAGTCCTCTCCATACAACATACTCTTAGCGTTACTTAATAGTTTCACTAAGTCCTCTTTGCTTTGCAGTTCTACAAATTGCTTTCGTATTTGGTCAATATGTGATTGTTCAATTTTCATAACATTTCTTTTAAAAGCCTTTGAAAATACCTGCCGCGATACTCTTTATGTATGAATATTTCAGCTTTAATTACTGAAATTCAATACCTATTTATCACTTATAATTACATCAATAACTAATTTCATTTTTATCAATATTTCTATTGATATCAGAACAGTTAATAATACCTAAGTGACATTCATCCCGACACAAGGTCGAGATAAGGTGCCGATCATTGCCTCAAACCGAAATTTGAGACCAGCACCCACGAATCAATATCTTAGGACAGGTATTTCAAAGAACTTCTGCAAAAGTATGCTACTTCTATGCACTCAATCTGCACGGTAAAGATAATTATAAAAACAAGAGCAAAAACATATTTTGTGTTTTTCTTAATTCCATTGCTAATTCAGGAAATAAAAGTATATTTGTGTTATGCACTCATCTCGCACTATAAAAGTAAGAATTTATGTCAATTAACAAAAATGCACTCATTCGTTATCAGGTATTAGACCGATGCTTTCGTAATACTGGTAGAATGTATTTCTGGGAAGACTTGCTTGAAGAATGCAATAAAGCATTAATTGATTTTAATCCCAAAAACGAAGGAATCCAAAGAAGACAATTGTTTGATGATATTCGTTTCATGGAAAGTGATGCAGGTTGGTCGATTCCTCTTGGCAGAATCCGTCATGGCCGCAGAGTTTATTATCGATATGAAGATTTATCTTTTTCTATCAACAATCAACCACTGAATGATTCGGAAGCAGAACAGATAAAATCAGCACTTCAAATAATTTCGCGTTTTTCAGGCACACCTCAGTTTGAATGGGTAAATGAAATGATTCCAATGCTAGAATCCAAGTTTGGATTAATTGAGCGTAAAAATGAAGTTATAAGCTTTGAGAGCAATATTGACCTCAAAGGGCTTCACTTTTTAACCCCATTATTCAATGCAATTATCAACAAAAGGGTTTTATTGATAAAATATAAAGACTTTAAAAGTTCAGAACCTTATGAAATAACTTTTCATCCGTATTATTTGAAGCAGTATAACAATCGTTGGTTTGTCTTTGGGCTAAATTCAGATAACCAAGTTTCAAATTGGAACCTTGCTATAGATAGAATTGAGAATATTGAAGAAACAAGAATCAAGTATCAATCCTCAAAAACAGATTGGGAAGAATACTTCTATGATTTAATAGGAGTTACTCGTCCCGATGATGTTGATTTACAGGAAATCATCATGAAATTTTCTCCTGAGGTTGCTCCTTATGTGATTACCAAACCACTACATCCAAGTCAGAAACACAAAAATGATCCCTCCGGTCTTGAAGTCAGAATTAAAGTCATTCCAAACTATGAGATAGAACGTTTGGTTTTGTCATTTGGAGAACATGTTAAAGTAATTTCTCCACAGAATTTCAAAGAACATATTTCTCGTCGCATAAATTCAGCAGGTCGTCTTTATTAAGCGTTGGCAAAAATTCAAGCTCTTTTGGTTTTTCGTGTTGGCTTTGCGTGTCTGCAAAAACCAAATGTACTTGAATGCGGATTGGCTATTTCAGCATGGCACACAACGGTTAGTATATGCGCCGTAGCGGGCTTATGTTCTCATATTTTTGATTTATGCACCAAAGATAGCAAAAATTCTGCGAATTTTTTAATTTTCAACCGACAAAAATTCGCAGAATTTTTGCGGTGCAAAGAAGCACCGACTAAACAATTAGGCACAAATCCCGCTATGGCGTATATACAGTGTTAGGCGCTTTTTTTCTTTTGTGATAGTTAAGTAATTCTTTTCGTAATTCTAAAATTTTTTTGCTATCAATAAGTAATCTTTCAGAGCTCAATTTTTTTATATCACGGTAACCTTCTTCGTGATTATTACAATTTTTTATTTTTATACCAGAACCACAATAACACAATTCATTTGGTCTATATTTTTTACCACTTGCAACTTTTTTTAATACAGTTGCTATTAACTCAAAATTATCAATATTTAAGATATCACGATAGGTTTCATAAAGAGAATAAATCGGATGATGACTGTATTCGCCAAATTTATATACCTTATTAATTTCATAAAATGAGTTATTTGCCAAAAAGGGAATTAAAATGTGTTGGAAAAATAATTCTAAATCTTTTACTTTTGTTTTAAGTAAAATTTCTTCATTAATCGGTGTTGTAAAACATAAACTATTATCTTTATTTATATGACGGTCTGCTTTTCTTGGTATTCTTTCATCAAGTTCTATAACTTTTGGAAAATTGTTCGGAAAATTAGAAACATCTATTAGTAAATGGTATTTATCATCTTCATCAAGATAAATGTAGCCAACAAATGACTTCTTGCCTTTATTATATTCAAGAAAGGGATATTTTGATAAAATTTTTTTAATACTACCATCCATTTGCATATGGTTTAGGTTTTATTGTTGAACTCCCTAATATTGATGACAGTTTTTTGTTGCTACTATCCTCATCTTTATCTTTTCCTGTTGGAAATCTTTCGCCAAATTGATTTTGGACGTATTCAGTTGCTTTTTTATAATTCTTTTCTTCTTTTGCTTTCTCTAAATCGTTAATTAAACTGTTTAGAGCATTTAAAAAATCATTTTTTCTTGTAACAGAATATTCATCAAATAAATTTTCTCCTTTTGGTGTAGTGGGTCTTTTACATTCAAACCTATTATCTAATTCTTTTTTAATCTTTTTTACCGTTTCAAGTAAACAAATATCAAGATTATCATCATCTACAAAATTATTAGTAGCAAGAATTGTTAAAGCAAAACCACTTGGAAATTTTAAATTTGAATTTTTGATTTCTCTATGATTTTTCCAAGCTTTCAAAAATCTTACAATTTTTCTTAAATTGGTTTTTTCTTTTGCTTCATTATTAAACCATTCTGTAAATTCTGTTGGGTTACTTTCAATCCAACCTTTTGATTTATGAGCCAAATAAGATTTACTGTCTTTGACATAATAAATCGGTAAATCAATATGATGTCCATCTGCAAAGTTTACACGCACACAAGTGTTTTTTGAATTTGAAGGTGTGTTAGTATGGTCGTCAACTGCATTATATACCCAACTATGCCAAGTGTCAATGCTCTTTTTGTTGTCTTCTCCATCTTTTTCTGTAAAATAAACTCCATAATCTAAATCATATTTATAAAGATATTTTTCTTTTTTCTTATCCCAAATAGGTATAGGGTTTACTGTTGTATTCATTTCAATTGAA
>JALWLM010000437.1:9965-10823 GCA_027084145.1 Crocinitomicaceae bacterium
GGTTTGAGGTTCTTTATTTGTGTAATAAATTCCTTCTAAAAACTGTTCATTATCACGTTCTATTATTTTAAGAATATTTGTTCCGTGACTTGGTTGTAAACCTTTTAATGTATTACCGTCATTTTGATATGTAAAAACAAGACTTTGGTTGTTAAATCCATCATCCGATACAATACTAGTTACAAGACTTTTTGACATAGTCTTTTCTGTTTCTTTTCTGTATTTATAATCAAAATATGTTTTTACAGATATTTTTGATGTAGTTTGTTCTATTTCAACAAAGCAGTGTTTTTGTTCAATATTTAATGTCTGAAAATGCTTATATGTAATTGTTCCCTCATATCTACCCGATATGTCTTTAACCCATAATAATTTTTTCAAGAAAGGAATTTTCAGTGCATATTTATCAATGATTAACAAAGTGAAAATAATCAATGCGCTAACAGTTGGAAAGTGCACATATGGTTTAGCTAAAATACTATTTGCAAAAACTGTGAAGCAATGTAGTAGATAACCATAAATTATAGATAGAACAATTATTACAGAAACTAACAATTTTGGTTTATAATAACGAAAGTAATCTTTTTCCATAGGCTAATATTTGTTGCTTTTTTTACGGTTATCACTTGTTTTTAATGGTTGTAAATTGTTTAAGTGGTCAGTTCCGCCTTTTGATTGCGGTTTTAAGTGATCAATTTCCCAACCCATATTTGAATTTTTTCCATAGGAATGATAATAAATAATATTCCCATTAATGTCTCTACGATAGAGGTCAGGATTTTTACCTCTTACCTTTTTTTTTTTTTTTCAAACTTTGTCTTTTTTTTTTTTGTAATACATATACATATATTTTAATTA
>JALWLM010000438.1 GCA_027084145.1 Crocinitomicaceae bacterium
ATTTAACAAGAACTTTACACCCCCCAAGTATGCGTGTAATACATATCGTGCTTTGTATGCTAAATTGGAAGAATATCAAGACGATTTATTCGAGCACATTCATTTAGAAAATAATATTTTATTCCCTAAAGCGATTAAGTTAGAACAAGAGTTGATAGGTTAATTTTTTAGGATTAAAAAACAGGATGAAAGAAATATTAGATAGAAATACCATTGAGAGTAGTGAGTTAGTTGAACAAACATTTAATTTTTGGTTTACAGATCACAACCATATTCGCTCTCCTTTTCCGGCTTATATTCATAATGAATTAAAACAGAAAGCAACAGATCGTTTTTATGCTTGGTTAAATGGTTTAAAGCCAAAAGCCAAAGACGAGTTAAATGATGAAATGATAGGAGAAAAATTTGAGGAAGTAATCTTTGATACAGCAGGTAAATTAGTGAAAACGGAAGATGAACGGATTACGATTCAATATCCTTTTTTACCTCGTACTGATGATAAAATTGAAAATAAAGAAACGGGGGATAGTATTGTAATCGATAGAGCAATTGTTAAAGACGGAGATGTTAGTTTTTTAAAGTTGTATTTGAGGCGAATAGATTCCGGAGAGCTTTGGGATACCAAAATAGAATTGCCAATGTGATTTTTATAATTGAGTAATATAAAGGAAGCAGTGAGCTGAAGAGTTCACTGCTTTTTTATTGTAAATATTTTTAGTTAAAACTGAGCTTGTTTAAAGTCGTTTGGTGTATTGATATTAAAAAATAGCTGTTCATTAAATTGCTTTTCATCGACATTAACAATGTGACAATTTAAATGTTCATTAACACGCATTAACTTGAGATTAAAATTATAAGGGTCACCATCCTCCAAAGCTTTTTTAAAAACACAGATAGCTGTTTTTTTATAAACACCGATTAAAGGGTGTATTTTATTATTAAAAGAAGGAACTGTTACAAGGCTTTTTTTGCTTTTTGACACTAAAAAACGTAAGAAATCAGTACTTATAAAAGGGGTGTCACAACTTAGAATGATGTTATTTAAAGAGGAGCTATTAGATAGGGCTGTGTAAATACCTCCAACAGGACCTTTTTCTTTAATGATATCATTATAAACAGGATATCCGAATTTTTTATAATCATCGGAATTAGCAATAATGATGATATTTGAAGTTATTGGTTTTAGAGCATCAATAATATGTTGAACCAAAGGCTTACCATGGAGTACCAGCAAGCCTTTATCTTGCCCCATTCTTGAGCTTTGTCCTCCTGCTAATATGATTCCGGAAACATCCATTAGGGTAACATTAACACACTAACATCTTGTCCTTTTAAAACCGTATGGTCTGTTTCATCTAAAAAAAGCAAACAATTTGCATTGGCAAATGAGCTAAGCATTGCGGAACTTTGTCCTGAATGAACCGTTACAAGGTTCTCTCTTATTTGAGCCTTTAAAAAATGAGCACGGTCTCCCTTTTTTGTGAAATCATGAGCCATTTTACCCTTGATTTTAAGTAATTGAGGTTCGTTGGCTCCCATCATGGTTTTAATCGCCGTTAAAATATAAACATAAAAACTGGTTAAAGCCGCGGCGGGGTTGCCCGGCAAGCCAAAAATTTTAGTTTTGTTTGTTTCTCCATAGAACAGAGGCTTTCCCGGTTTCTGTTTGACTTTATAAAATTTTTGTTTGACACCTAAATCGTGTAGTGATTTGCCTACAAAGTCATAATCTCCTACAGAGATACCTCCGGTCATAATGACTAAGTCATTTTTCTTTATAGCGTTTGAAATGACTGTTTTTGTCTCTTCAAAACTATCTTTAACAAATTCTAAATTACAAACGATTCCGCTGTCTAGTAAGACAGATTTGATAGTGTATGAATTTGATTCATAAATCTTGCCTTTTTCGAGTGGGTTACCAATCTTTGTTAATTCATTTCCCGTTACAATAAGTGCTACTTCCGGCTTTTTTCTAACTTTTATTTGATCTATTCCCAAACCGGAAATTAAACCGATAGCCGCGGGTGTTAGTCTTGATCCTTTTTTTATGGCTAAATCACCTTTTTTTAATTCCTCTCCTTGTAAACGGATTGATGTGCCCGGTTTTATATTTTCTGTTAATATGATGTTATTTTTTTTCACAGAAACAATTTCTTGTTTTGCAATAGCTGTTGTGCCGTTAGGTATCATACCTCCGGTAAAAATTCTATAAGCTTCTCCGTTGTTAATAGAATAATTATGAACATCTCCGGTTTTAACTTCCCCCACGATATTGAATTGATTAGAATCACCACATATGGCATACCCGTCCATAGCCGATTGGGAAAAAGGAGGCATGTCGATAGGAGAGCAAATATCTTCTGCTAAAAAATAATCAGAAAGCTTTTCTGTTTTAATTTCTGTTGGGCGAATGGTTTCAATTCCTGTTAGAACAGAACTACTTTTAATGATTTCTAAAGCTGTTTGTACATTAACCATATCATGTGTTTATAAAAATAATTTAATTGACAATCAGATAAATTATTATCC
>JALWLM010000439.1 GCA_027084145.1 Crocinitomicaceae bacterium
TTCTTTTCTCCAAATACCTCTACCTCAATATCGGAAGTGTACTCTTTTTCCAAAAACTCTATAAAAAAGTCCTTTTTAAATTCTATTTGTCTCTTTTCCTCTTTCAAAAAATCTTTGACGATTTTTAATGCCATTTCATATGCTAGGTAATTCTCTCCTGTTTTGAAGGCTTTTTCTTCCCCATTAAAAAAAGTTAAAAAGGTTTCTTTTACAACATCTGAATATTGAATTAACATCTTATTAATTTCATTAATTGTAATATTTTTTACTCCTTTTATTTCTTTTCCACCTTTATCATGTCGACTATACGATGAATAAAGTGTCTCTAATGATTGATGGACAAATGTTCCGAATGTATTAGCCTCTAAAGACTCCTCAACATCTTTGTCTTCTCTTAAACCAAGAACATATTTATAATAAAAATCCAAAGGGCATCTAAAAAAGGTTGCCAACATAGACGGAGAGGTTGATTTTTCAATTATTTGATCGATTTTAGAAAGAATTTCATCTGTTTTTTTTACCTCTTTTTTGATTAGTCCTTCTCCCTCTCGATGAATTGTATAAATACTTTTTTTAATTTTTACATTTGGATTTATCCTTTGTAGCTCTAAGTCTATTTGTTGTAAATATCTACTTGGTTCAATATTACCAATATTGCCATCTGCAACAGTCGTATAAGTCATTGTTATTTTTTCACAAGAATGAAGTAACCGGTAAAAGTGATGCGCAAACAACCCTTGTTTTTCTCTGGATACAGGCAGTCCGTAAAACGATCTTAAATCCATTGGTATCATTGTCTGCATAGGATTTGTTGGGGGCAAGCTTCCTTCGTTCATGCCTAAAACGATTATTTTTTTAAAGTCTAAAAGTCTAGTTTCTAACAACCCCATAATTTGCAGCCCGTCTATCGGCGTCCCATGATATGCAATACTTTTTGAATACCAATGCCTGTTAAAAAGTGACCGGAATGTTTTTAAGTGCATTTTAGGTAATCCAATATCCTGAATAAGGTTCCCAAAGTCAATCAATGATTGATCAAAAGACTCAATAATTGCCTTTTCCATTTCATGGTTTTCTTGTAAAAATTCAAATAAAAAACAGTTTGTTTTTCGAATTACAGGAATGACATTTTTGTATGCTTCAACATCCCAGGGCTCTGTTATAAGATCTAACAACTCCCTCGTCTTATCACCAATTTTTAACTTTTCTTTAAAGATGAAAATGAAATTTTTTTGAATCATTGTTTCCTCTTCCCTCAATAGCTGTTCATATTCCTTATCCGGTAAGATTCCTATTACAAAAGGATGTTTGATAAATGTTTGCACATCCTTAAAATACAATTTACCCTCTCCAAATCTTCTTTTATTTTCTTGGACTGAAAACAAAAGTTCTACCCAAGTTTTTACAGGGGTTGCTTTGAGAGGAAGTCCCATTGTAATATTTGCCTTTTTGATTCTTTTAGGCAGGTTCTTAATTAATGGTGAAATCAAACTTTCATCTCCCAACAACAAAAGAGTTTCTTGAATTTCCTTCTCCGAAAGATCATTTAAAATTGTTGAAGCAACTTTAATTTGTCCTGTTTTTTGCGTCGACTCAATGATTTCCACATTCAAGTTTTTGTGACTCAACTCATCTATAATAAATGGAACACTCCCTATTTCTTTTAATGTTTTTCTTAGAAACATTCCTGCCTCATGTTGCTCATCTTCCAAATACAATTTATCTGCATCAATAATCACATCAGCCCTGCCCATTTGATGTAATTGCTTTATAATCTTCATTTCTGAAGAAGATAGTGCATTAAATCCTGCAAAAAGAAATCGTTGCTCTCTATTTTTTTTGAAAAATACATCTATATTTTCTGCTAAAAACCGATATGCTTTTCCCGGATAACAATAATTCTCTCTTCTTAATTTAGTGTTTAACAATGTGTAATACTCCTCTATCCTGTTCCAAAAATCTAAGAACTTTTGTTGATTTTTTGTCAATTCTTCACTATTAAAACTCCAAGCTTCTATTTCTTTTACATCTTGTAAATTCTTAAAAATGTCTTTTGCATCGATTAGATACTTATCAACATCATTAAAATCGTTCAATAATATTTCTCCCCAGGTTAAAAAATCATCAAAACCCAAATGCTCTTCTTCCCTTTCTTCATCTTTTTTTTTATGAATTTCATATAATTCCAATAATACTCTTGTTTTATCTAATACCGTATAAGGACTATATTGCTTTATCCATTTGTCCATTGTGATTATTTCGGGGGAGATAATCGGTTTCTGATACGCCTTAAATAAAGCTCTTCTAAGGTATTTCTTTGCCCGCTCTGAAGGGAGTACAATTGTTAAACGTTGAAGAGGATAATTTTTATCCTTAATCAAATTGGCTAATTTTTCTATAAAAGTCATTTTTTCTGAGTCAAAAAAGTTAAGAAAGTTTTTTTATTCAGCACCATCGCTCTTGTATCCGGATAATAATTTAAGAAACTTTGAGGAATTTTTATTTTACCTTTTCCTGTCCAATCC
>JALWLM010000440.1 GCA_027084145.1 Crocinitomicaceae bacterium
AGGACAAAGAAGTACACATTATGTCAAATCATTACATCTCTATGAAAAAAGTTTCTTATCACATTATATTCAAAGTATAGGCCACCCTGAAAATCAAGTTATCATTGCATTATTACCCAATTATATCGAACAAGGAAATTCCAGTTTGGTTTATATGGTGAATCACTTAATTCAAAAAAGTCTAAATCCTTTATCCGGTTTCCTACTTAATCAACCTGAACAAATTATTCAGCGATATGAAAAAGCATTACAACAAGGAAAAAATGTGATTATCTTTGGAGTATCTTATGCATTACTCGACTTATGTGAAAACAATATCAATTTGCCCGCTGCAACAATCATTGAAACGGGAGGAATGAAAGGACGAAGAAAAGAACTCACAAAAGAAGAACTTCATCAACAATTAAAAGCAGGTCTAAATCCTAAAAAAATACTTTCTGAATATGGAATGACAGAATTACTTTCTCAAGCTTATTCCAATGAAGATATGCTCTTTCAATTTCCAAATACAATGAAATTTTTCATTCGTGAAGCAAATGACCCTTTCTCATATTTATCGGAAAATAAAACAGGTGCGATAAACATCATTGATTTAGCAAATATATACAGTTGCAGCTTTATCGCAACACAAGATTTAGGGAAAAATGTTAACGGAAAGCTAATGCTCTCAGGACGATTAGATCATGCTGACATTAGAGGATGCAATTTACTAGTTCAATAATATCACTCAAATTATTTATCTTTACTCTTTAGATGACTACACAAACAATCATATATCTCATTTTAATCGGGGTTGCTTCAGGAGTACTTAGTGGTTTTGTCGGGGTTGGCGGTGGAATTATTATTGTTCCCGCTCTCATTTATTTCATTGGAATGGGACAACATGAAGCTCAAGGCACCAGTCTTTTTGTTTTACTTCTTCCTGTAGGCATTTTTGCAGTAATGAATTATGCTAAATCCAATGAAATGAATTGGAAATACGGTGCTATTATTGCAGTAACTTTTCTTCTGGGGGCATATATAGGTTCTAAATTATCTTTAAAAATGTCACCATCGCTTGTCAAACTCATCTTTGGTATTTTAATGTTACTGGTCTCTTTTAAACTAATTATTTCAGGATACAATCATTTACAAAATGAATAACATTCAAAATATCATTCGTAAAAAATCAGAAGAGCTTTTTGATAAAATCAAAAAAGTCAGAGAACATCTTCATGCTAACCCCGAACTGTCTTATCAAGAATACGAAACAATGGAATATGTATTCCAATATCTTACTCAACTTGGCATTGATTGTCAAAAAGGAATCGGAGGTACCGGTGTTATAGGAACTATTCGAAATGAAAAGCATACGGAAAACACACTTGCCATTGCACTTAGAGCTGATTTGGATGCTCTACCTATCATCGAACAAAATGATGTTCCTTATAAATCAAAAAAAGAAGGAGTGATGCACGCTTGCGGGCACGATGTTCATACTTCAATTCTTTTGGGTGCAGCAGAAATTATTAATGATTTAAAAGAAGAACTCCCCTATCCTGTTAAGCTTATATTTCAGCCTGGAGAAGAAAAAAATCCGGGAGGAGCAAGTTTAATGATTCGTGATGGTGTTTTAGAAAATCCAAAAGTGAAAGAAATCTATGCATTACATGTATTTCCAAGTATGCCTGTAGGTAAAGTAGGATTTAAAGAGGGACTATATATGGCTTCTTGTGATGAAATTTATATTACAATACATGGAAAAGGTGGACATGGAGCAACACCTCATGAATGTATCGACCCTATTTTGATTGGAGCAAATATCATTACTAACCTACAACACATTGTAAGTCGAAAATGTGATCCGAAAATTCCATGTGTTTTGTCATTTGGTCATTTTGAAGCCCTTGGAGCGACAAACATTATCCCTGAAAAAGCAATTCTAAAAGGAACTTTCCGAACGATGAATGAAAACTGGAGAGAAAAAGCACTACTCCTTATAGAAAAAAATGCGAAAGGAATCATAGAATCAATGGGAGGAAAAGCAGAAATAGAAATAAGCAGAGGTTACCCCTATTTAGAAAATCATCCTGAAACCACCCGAAAATTAAAGCAAAAAGCTATTCAAACGCTTGGTCAAGAAAAAGTGGAAGATCTTCCTATTCGCTTGACTTCCGAAGATTTTTCTTTTTATTCTCAAGAAGTACCCGTTTGCTTTTTCCGCTTAGGTGTTCGTAATGAAGAAAAAGGAATTATTCATGGGGTACATCACCCTAAATTTGACATTGATGCTTCCGCCTTAAAAATTGGTATGCAAATGATGAGTTTAAGCGTATTTGAATTATGAAAACAAAATTTTTAATTTCTTTTACCTTACTGTTTTTGTTTTTCTTTTCTTGTAATAAAGAAAAGCAACGAAAAAAAATGATTATCGGTACATGGATAATTCAGCAGTATGAATTTACCAACTCCAATACGTTAGTTTATAAATATCCGAGTAACGGAAAAATCATTTTTGAAAAATGTGCTTCC
>JALWLM010000441.1 GCA_027084145.1 Crocinitomicaceae bacterium
TAAATTTACATATAACCCGCTGCTTATAAAAACCTACACCCAGGCTTCATTTGGTATTCCCCACCAAACCTTATCAAAAAACATAGCAAGACCTTCACGGAGTAAAGCCTGTTTAGGGTTCCCGAGTGTATTATAAGATATTATATGCGCATCTTCGTGAGTACCAACACACTTTAGTTTTTCATTATATACCGCATAAATTTTATCGGGCATTTTAGTGGCTCCATTCGCAGGTTCATTGTCCCCGTACATTTTACCCACTTCTTCTTGTGTTTCGCATAAGAAATACTGGATTTTCCTATCCATTTTTACTTTCAGAACCTTGCAAATGTAACTATAACACCGCTCCTGAAGTGCCATTATTTCATCAATATTTTTCTCCGCAAAGGAATTTTTGTGGTAATGGAAAATATAATGCTCTGTTTCTTTCTTATTCCACATGATAAAACCTTAAACTAATTTAACGGTTCGTGGACATACGAAGTTTCCCAAAGGAAAATTTTGGCGGAGCAAAGCGTAGCCGTATCTCCGCTGTTAGGCGAAAGGGCAATCATTTATCTCACTCCCGATAATTTTTCCCATATTCTTTTATAGTCGTCTCCAGATATATCTTTGTTTGAGGGTACGCTTTCATTCCAGACACTACTTGATATATTTTTTAACCATTGGTAGGCAGATTTTGGAGAAATGTCACCAGTTTCAATTTTGTATAATTTTCCAAGTTTATTTGCAATAGATCTAGGGACATTATTTATTCGCATTACAATACCTTCCTCAGTATTCACACCATAATATACCATAGCTGGTATATTTTTGAGTCTCCTTATCTCATCCTCCGTAAGCTGTGAAAAATCAATTCCAGACGTAGGCATATTCAAGAAAGCAGCCAACCCCCAGGTAGCACCATTTACAACTTTTTGGTAAATGGCTTTAACGCAATTAGAAATCGCAGTGGGATCATCACTACCCCATATCTCTCTGGCAATTTCGGTAAATTCTTTCCCCGACACCCAATCTATAATCAAATGGGATAATGTGGAGTAAGTTATCGTTTCTCCAGGTATACTAACTTCTAAGCTTTTTTTAACTTCAGGAACAGAGAGCATAACTCCTATTAATTTTCTTAATGTCCCAGTTTCATTATTAAACAATTTACTACTATACCAATCAGATTGTTTTAGTCCAAGATTTTGTATTAGGTACATTGTCTTTTCTATGGATTCTGGAGAGAAACCTGTTTGATCTGCCAAATTTACTATATGGTCTTTACCACTTAATTTACGAACATACTGTTTTACCGCATTTTTTAAGATTTCCTTCTTCCTTTGATTTAGAACTCTATAGCCATAAGTTCTATTGAGTTCCATCTCAAGTCGGGAAATCAATTCAGAAACATTGTCATATTGTCTATACAAGTGAGCTATATATTGAAGAAATGCCGACCATTCTGGATAACGAATAATTAACTCCATTCCAAGTTCCTGTCCTAAGTTTTCCAGCTCATCAACCATTTTTACAAGTATGGAAATAAGATCTGCCGTTTGCCTGCGTACCTAATCTATAATTTTTTTTATTTCATTTTCATCTTTAACAGCAATCCCTACAACACCAAGTGATTTTTGATCTATCCTTCCAGCTCTACCTACGATATTCCAGAAATCTCTAACAGGCATTTCTTCAAATGGATAGCTATAAGAGGCCATTAAAATTGCAGAAACAGGGAAATTTATACCTTGAGCAATGGTAGTAGTCGCAACTAAAACGCGCAATTTATTTTCTTCCATTAACCATTCCATTAAGTATCTTATTTCATCAGGTAAACCTGCATGATGAATGCCTATGCCTTTTGAGAGATACTTAACTAAAGGAAAATTCTCTCCTAATTCTGCTGTAACGAATCTTTTAATTAATGAAATATCTTCGTCCTCAATAGGATCAAAATATCTGTAAAGATTTTCTGCGATTTTCCATGTGTTATCTATTGTCCTGGCAACAATTAATAACGGTCCAACATCTTCTAGCTGGTTAGCAACAATAGATGTCAGGAGAGATTTATTATTAAGTCTTGAACGTGGGATATTAAATACAGCATTGTAACCACCAATTTGTATTTTCTTAGGGAAAAAGAGTGTATGATGCGTTGTAATTAATGGCTCAAAATAAGTTATCCAGCTCCGCCTCTCGCCCTCTACATAATATATTCCTATAACTTGATCATTGGGTTTCCACCAATGTAATTGAATTTCAATTGATTTGGGATTATCTGGGCTTATCCATTTAGAAACTTCCTCAGAATTTGGAATAAATGGGGTTAAAAGCAATAAATTTGCATATTTACAATCACTTTTTACAGTAGATATTAACATCTCTAAGTTTAATCCTCTTTCAGGACTTTCTAGATTGTGTGCTTCATCCACAATTAACAACACTAATTTGCGATTCAATTTTTCTTCGATTCCTTGTCTTATTAATAAATTAAATTTTTCATAAGTAGCGATTAATAC
>JALWLM010000442.1 GCA_027084145.1 Crocinitomicaceae bacterium
TGGGATGTTGGTCATCAAGCTTACGGGCATAAGATTCTCACCGGAAGAAGAGAAGTTTTTCATACAAACCGTATTAAAGGAGGAATTTCAGGATTTCCAAAGCGTTCAGAAAGTGAATATGACACATTTGGGGTGGGGCATTCATCTACATCCATTTCTGCCGCTTTGGGAATGGGAGTTGCAAGCCGTATTAAAGGAGATAAAAATAAACACCATATTGCTGTTATCGGAGATGGAGCAATGACAGCAGGTTTGGCTTTTGAAGGTTTGAATCACGCAGGGTCTGAAAAAGATGTAAACTTATTGGTTGTATTAAACGACAATTGTATGTCTATTGATCCAAATGTAGGAGCATTAAAGGATTATTTAACGGATATTACAACATCGCATACTTACAATAAAATAAAAGATGAGGTTTGGAATTTATTAGGAAAGATTTCTAAATTCGGGCCTGATGCTCAAAGTATTGTTTCTAAAGTTTCATCTGCGTTGAAGGGAGCATTGTTAAAACAAAGCAACTTTTTTGAATCTTTAAACTTCCGTTATTTTGGACCAATAGACGGGCATGATGTCATTGGAATGACTAAAATAATGCAAGATTTGCGAGATATTCCCGGACCTAAAATCTTACATTGTATAACTAAAAAAGGTGCAGGATATAAATATTCTGAAGAAGGAAACCCTACTCAATGGCATGCCCCGGGTGTTTTTAATAAAGACACGGGGGAAATTGTCAAAGTGATTCCCAGTTCTCCACAACCCCCGAAATATCAAGATGTTTTTGGGCATACCATTGTGGATTTGGCGGAAAAAAATGATAAAATTGTCGGTGTTACACCTGCAATGCCAACTGGTTGTTCATTAAATATCATGATGAAAGCAATGCCTGATAGAGCATTTGATGTCGGTATTGCAGAGCAACATGCGGTTACATTTTCAGCAGGAATGGCCACACAAGGACTGGTGCCGTTTTGTAATATTTATTCTTCGTTTATGCAACGTGCTTACGATCAGGTATTACATGATGTTGCGTTGCAAAATTTACATGTTGTTTTCTGTTTGGATAGAGGAGGGCTTGTAGGAGCTGATGGTGCAACTCATCATGGAGTTTATGATTTGGCTTATATGAGAAGTATTCCTAATATGGTGGTTAGCGCTCCTATGAATGAAGAGGAATTACGTAACTTAATGTATACGGCACAATTGGATGGTGTCGGACCGTTTTCGATTCGTTATCCAAGGGGGAGAGGCGTAATGACAAATTGGAAAAAGCCGTTTAAAAAGATTAAAATAGGAGAGGGACGAAAATTAACGAATGGTGAAGATTTGGCTATTTTAACAATTGGACATCCCGGAAATTTTGCACAAAAAGCAATAGAGGAATTAAAAGAAGAAGGCTATTCCATTGCTCATTATGATATGCGTTTCGTAAAACCTTTGGATGAGCTGTTATTGCATGAAGTGTTTACAAAGTTTTCTAAGATTATTACAGTTGAAGACGGTTGTTTGCAAGGAGGGTTTGGTTCTGCGATATTAGAATTTATGGTAGATCAAAAATATAGTACCGAAATGGTCAGATTAGGAATTCCTGATCGATATATTCAACACGGTACACAGGAAGAACTTTGGGAAGAATGTGGTTTTGATGTTAAAGGAATTGTCCAAACCGCTAAAAAGATGCTAAGTCACCTTAAAGCAACAAAAATTTCAGGATAGTTTTGTTGATAATTAACATAAGCGGCATATTAAAACACCGCTTATACATTGTTTGCAATGATATTTATTCCTTTATCAACTTTATTACCGCTTTCTTTTCTTCCGATTGAATATAAAGGAAATAAACACCCACAGGAACTTCTTCAATAGAAACATTTACCACTTGTGTTTCTTGTAAAGATTTTGAATAAATTAATTTTCCATTTATATCGGTAATGAGAATTTCAGTTGTTTTATAGATGTCTCCCAGATCAATAGTAAAATGACCATTACTTGGATTAGGATACATCATCAACTGATTACCGAAATCATTTTCAAGAATCCCGGAAGAAGACTGACTCATTTTATGAATAAAAACATCATTACCTCCTGATGAAGTATGATTATCTGTCCCGGTTCCGGGATCAAAATCTGCGGTTCCATAGAAATATCCAGTCGTATAAATATTCCCAGTGGCATCTACGGTGATGGAGTAGCCTACATCCGTACTTGTCCCTCCGAACGTTTTTACCCATAAAAAATTACCGTTAGGATCCAATTTTTGTATAAAAACATCATTACCTCCTGATGAAGTATGATTATCAGTAGTGCTTCCGGGATCAAAATCTACGGTTCCTTTGAAATATCCGGTTGTGTAAATATTCCCGGTGGCATCTATGGTGATGGAATTTCCTTCATCGAAACTTGCTCCACCAAATGTTTTTGCCCATAGAAAATTACCGTTAGGATCCAATTTTTGAATAAAAACATCTGCACCAACCGAAGTATGATTATCCGTGCCACTA
>JALWLM010000443.1 GCA_027084145.1 Crocinitomicaceae bacterium
TGCATATATTAAGGAAGCAAAAATATAAGTTATTCCGTTTTAATCAATTTAATTCGGTATTTTTTTTTCATTGTATTTATTTCAACAAAGTAAACACCTGAAGAAAGCGAAGAAATGTCATAAGTATTCTCTTCTATTCTTTCTACAGAGGAAATCTGTTGCCCTGAAAGGTCCATGATTTTAAGAGATTTGATATCCTGATCTATTTTTATTTTAAACAATTGAGTTGCCGGATTAGGATATAAAGTCATTTCGGAAAGATAATTTTCATCAATAGATGCTGTTATCGTAAGAGGAGAAGACCATACAGAACAACCATCAGTATTTGTATAGTAAACTTGATAGGTACCGTATGGAGGAGAAATAACGAGAGTGTCATTAGTTTCGTTAGGTAGAAGTATATTATTTAAATACCATTCATTTCCTGTGGATTCAGAAGAAAAAACATAATTACTCCAATCTGAAGATAGAATAGGAGCATTGGGAATTACTTGTTGTAATAAAGTGTTTAAAGCATGAATTTTACCATATCCGTAAGCATTGTTAGGAGTGATTCCCGTATAAGTATCCGTATAAGCCGTGTTTTGAGCATCTGCAATGAAATCACTGTATTTAGCTCTATTACATCTTTCTAAGTAGAGTGCAGCAATACCTGCTACAACAGGAGAAGCCATAGAAGTACCTCCGTTTCTGGCATGCCAACCTCCTAATTGTACTTTATCGCTATTGGCAGGGTTGCTTAAAAAAGATAGAGGAGCAGCACATAATGAAAAATCTCCCGATGCAGTAAGGTCGGGCTTTATCAATCCATGTCTATTGGGGCCTTTACTGGAATTAACACTTAATGCCCCCGGCGGTAATCCTGAAGGGTTTACTTGAATATTGTTGTTTAGGTCAATGTAAGCATATCTGTTATGCATATTGGCTACGGAGATTACTTTTTCAGAACAATTCCAAGAAGAAACAATAGATTGTTCATTGTCGGGTAAAATCATCAGATATCCATTAGGGAATTCGGAAGGAGGAGGGACAGTTTCAACGATTGTATTTAGGCCTAATCCAGCACCACTCCACAAATCAAACATTCCGGATCCCGTAACATCAAAGCGATAATTATAACTTGTAGAGTCAATATAAGCCAGTAATTGTAAATTGAAGTTGCCATTAACAATTTCCGTGTATATTTCTACATTGGCAATTTTATCTCCGTTATTATTATATATGGTATCATAGATGGTTGTATTTAGGTTATCCGTGGCTAATCGAAATACGGTACGTCCTCTATCCGACCAATTAGGTCCTGTTTGGTTCGCACCGAAAGCATAATAAAAAGTAGCGTCGGAAGCATCGCTCCATAAATCAAAAAAGATGGTATTGTTCCCAAAAGCTCCTCCCGGATTGTTTTGAAACCAAACAAAATTTGTATCAGAGGTAACCGTATGCCGAACGTGATATTTACCAATATTTCCAGAGTTTCCAGCAGCGCAAACAACAATTCTACCGTACTTGGCATCTAAAAGACTTTCAATCATTTCAGAAGCAGGGTCATTACCATCATGACTACCCAAATAACTTCCTACACTCAAATTAACAACAGCAGGCATGCCCAAGCTATCAGCAACTTTAAAAATATAATCCACGGCATCAGCAACAGTCATTGTCCAATTGGGTCTGCTAAAATCACTTTGTACAATAATTATGGTAGCATCAGGAGCCATTCCTTTGTTTTGTCCGTTTGCCATTCCGTTTCCGGTAGCTTGTCCTGCAACTGTTGTTCCATGTCCGCCTCCATCAATACTTGTGATTGTTCCGTTATTGATGTCTGTACTGTCCCAAATATAGCCATATCCGTAAGGTTGAGGTGAATTAGCGTTATCCGGCATAGATTGATCCCAGTAGCGTATGATTCTGGTATTTCCATTAGCATCTTGAAAATCAGGATGATTATAGTCTATTCCCGTATCTACAAAACCTATAATAACACCTTGTCCTGTATAACTTGAGTTGAGACCTCCACTGCCATTGTGAACTTCGTTTACAAAGTGAAAAGCTCTAGCGGTATCACTGAGTAAAGCCGGAGGATTATATTCAATATAGGGATGTACAAATCTTTGTTTTAATTTTTCATATTCTTTTTGATTACTTGAGAAATAAATGAAGTGTTGATTTTCATATTTAATCGGGATAGATAATTCTTTTAACACCAATTTATTCTTTAGTGTATTAGCAATACACAAGGGAAAAGTGCCTTGAAAGTTTGTGATTTGTTTTTTTACTGTTGACAGTTGCGCAACCGAAAAAAACGGAGTTAGAAACAAAGAAACAATAATGAATAATTTCGCCATTGATATAGTTTTAACAGGGTTGTATAAAATTTATTATCCTTTGATGGATAATATGACTAATATACAAAATAAAATTTATATTTTTACGCTTTGGTATTCTATTTTTTTGATTAGGAACCCATGTTAAAGTATAACGATAAAAATAAATTTT
>JALWLM010000444.1:0-298 GCA_027084145.1 Crocinitomicaceae bacterium
ATTGACCAGTGTCTGATAAATATGGTGGTTGGCTTCCATCAGTGTGGCAATACGCGGATGGGTCAGTTCCCGGCTGACTTTGCGCAGGTTTTCTTCGCTAATCCAGGGGTTAATGCGCTTAATGGCGGATTCCAGACGATTTATTAAGACAACATCACGGAAATAGCTGCGCTCGATACTTATTTCAGGAGACTTTTGCTCTGGAGATGTTTGTTCAGGGGAGAGATCAGAGCCATGAATATATTGCCAGCCCAGTTGTTTTAACTGTTCAATAGCGGGAGCTTCAACCTTATCATAT
>JALWLM010000444.1:308-2496 GCA_027084145.1 Crocinitomicaceae bacterium
CCGTCAGTTCAATTTCCACCTCTGCCACATAAGCCCCTTCATGAAGGTATTTTGTTTGCTTTCTTTGTGATAAATGTGTCATTTGCTGTTTCTCTCCATAAAAGAGTCATCCCATAGTTCTGGATCAGGTCGATAAGCGGTTATTAAAACGGCTGGATTTTCATAACCTTTGGGAATTCCCCAGACGACATGAATGGATTTGCCTTCTTTGTCCTCCTTTGCAATACCAGTACAGAAGCACCTTTCTTATAATCAGGATAATCTTCAATAAGTACCGCGTCAAGTACACCAGAAACCACTTCTCTTGCCGTTAAATCATCATTGGCCAGTTCATTATCCTAAATAAATCAGTTGAACCGTAGCGAGAATGATCAGAGTGCTGGAGATGCAAGGATTTACAGGTTATTTTAGCTTTATTCGTAGTCACCCTACGGGTGAAGTCAAAATGTTCTGGAAAGCCTTGTAGATTCAGTGCTATGGACATTCGCAGTAGGTTCAACTGAGTTATTTAGGATTATAGCCATGTTCAGAAATTCGGATATCCAGGTTTATGCAGAGATTAATTATCTTTTTTAGAGCACTCATAATTTAACCCGAACTTTACCGGTTAGGAGGTCTTGCATTAGGGCTTTTTTGGTGTTTTGGTATGATGATAACTTATGTAAAGTTTTGTTCAATTTTTTATCAACCGATTTTAGAATAGAAGCAATTTTTTCTTGTTCATTTATCTGGGGGTAAGCAATTTTAATCGATAATAAGCTGGGCTTAGATATATTTTTCATACTCCCACTTGTTCCAGTTGCAGCATCTGTAATTTTTTTACGAGTTGAATTGAATGCTAAAATATAACTGAGCCATAAAACATAAACTTTGTCACGGTATACATCAATTAACCACAATCTGTCAGGTAAAAACAAATCATCATATGATTTATTAACATAACCACTTTCTCCTACTAAGGCAGGAGTGTTCATACGACTAAAGATTATATGATCATCTTTTACAGGTGTTTTTAGTCTATCCATTTCGTTATGCAAAACCACCTTGTTTTCATTCGGGTAGAAATTTCCTTTACTTACACAACTTGTTTTTAAAATACCCATTTCTCCTGATGCTTTTTGTTTGTTTTCAGAATTTACACTTACTCCACCATCCATTGATGATATTAGATCAGCAAGTGTTACAACCTCCCACTCCACCGGAATCCGCCCCACAGGAGAATCCTTAAATTCTGTATGCCCAATCCCTTTGGTCAATAGCTCCTGCATCATGCCGGTTTTCAGGTCTTTTAACTTGTCAATTTGTGCCTGTGTTTTTTCAATGACCGTATCAACAGAGGTCAGAATGGCGGCAATTTTCTTTTGTTCGGGGAGGGGTGGTCTGAGTAACTCTATATCTCTCATATCGGATTGGTTTAATTTTGCACGTGTTCCACCATTGATATGTTTTAAAATATTTTTATGAACTAGACTGTAATGAATAAACTTGGTTATATTATCACCTTTAGCCTTTAGGATATGAGCATGATTATTTACCCAAAACTTACCAGAAACAAAATAAGAAATAGGTCTGTCTTCCCACTGGTCAAAATTCCCTCCATCTTCAGCCAGTAATACATATTCACCTTCAAAAATGTAATCATTAATAAACCCTTGAATACCATTGGCTCCATAATAAGGATAATCACCTTGTCTTGCCGCACGTTCCTGAGAGTTTAAAGGTATTCGTTTTGAATCTAATACATCACAAGTATTATTAATATTGGTTTCTGACCACCCCTCAGGAACAGAATTACTCATACCCCAGTTCCTTCAGATAACCTTTCATTACCGCCTCAGCTTCCTCAACCTGCTTATCCAGTTCATGCAGTGACACTTTGTACTTATCCCACCAGCGTTCCAGCTGGGTAATCACTTTCTGGTTATCCGTCACTTCCCGGATAGCTTCTTTGCTGTCAATCTTAAAATCATAGTAATCATTATCACGCCGGGTAAATACCGTGCTGACATCAAAACCCCCCAGGATTTCTTCCCGGATATATTCATCCTCTACTTCACGCACGGGTACTCCACCATGCAGTATGGCTCTGACATCAAATATTTCCGGTGGTGGTGAGGTGTCGGCATAACGGCGGATATTCAGGTTATAGTCATTCTCCTGTATTTCAGACAGTTCAACGACTCTGGAA
>JALWLM010000445.1 GCA_027084145.1 Crocinitomicaceae bacterium
TAAATATAGATATTATTTTGATTTATTATATTCTGTATTTTTTAGGTGTAATTAAGTTTTTTTAGTTTTTTTTCATGATGTACCCCTGTTTTTTTTAAGGTAATGTTGATAAAAAGTTATTTTTTTATTGATTTACCCCCATGAATATAATTATATTTGCAAAAAAAATATAAATATGGCGCAACTAAGATTATCTGCTTTAAATGATGTTCTTCATAGAGAACCTAAGCAATTAAAAGAATCAAAAGAAAGAGTTTCTAATTATTTTGGACGCAATACGTTTAATTTAAACGTAATGCGAGAATATTTATCGGAAGAGGCATACAAAAGTGTTAAGTCGGCAATAGATAATGGAACAACAATTAGCCGTTCTGTTGCAGATCAAGTGGCAACTTCAATGAAAGATTGGGCTATAAGCAACGGAGCTACGCACTATACTCACTGGTTTCAACCTTTAACGGGGGCTACAGCAGAAAAGCATGATGGTTTTTTTAAGCCTGTAGGTCCGGGACAAGCTATAGAACGTTTTGAGGGAGATTTATTGATACAGCAAGAACCGGATGCTTCATCTTTCCCTAACGGGGGGATTAGAAATACGTTTGAAGCTAGAGGTTATACGGCTTGGGATCCATCTTCACCGGCATTTATTATTGGTTCAACATTATGTATTCCAACGATTTTTATTGCTTATACAGGAGAAGCCTTGGATCATAAAATGCCTTTATTGAGAGCTTTAGCTAAAGTAGAAAAAGCCGCATTAGATGTTTGTCAGTATTTTGATAAAAATGTTAAAAAAGTATCTACAACTTTGGGTTGGGAGCAAGAATACTTCCTCGTAGACACTTCTTTATTTAATGCCCGTCCTGATTTGGTATTGACAGGAAGAGCAGTCTTTGGACATTCTCCGGCAAAAGGACAGCAATTAGATGATCATTATTTCGGTTCGATTCCTGAAAGGGCTATGGCTTTTATGAGAGAGTTGGAATTTGAAGCACATTTATTGGGTATTCCGATTACAACAAGACATAATGAGGTTGCACCGAACCAATTTGAATGTGCCCCAATGTTTGAAGAGGTCAATGTAGCTAACGACCACAATCTTTTATTGATGGATTTAATGGAAAAAGTGGCGAGAAAACATAATTTTAGAATATTGTTGCATGAGAAACCTTTTGCAGGATTAAACGGTTCGGGAAAACATAATAACTGGTCATTGAGTACGGATACGGGAGTTAATTTATTGCAACCCGGTAAAAATCCGAAGTCAAATTTACAATTCTTGACTTTCTTCATAAATACAATTAAGGCAATCTATGATAATGCAGATGTGTTAAGAGCTTCAATTGCAACAGCAGGAAATGATCATCGTTTAGGAGCAAATGAAGCACCTCCGGCAATTATTTCTGTTTTTATTGGTTCTCAATTAACAGAAATGTTAGATAATTTGGAAAAAAATATCAAAGCGGGAAAAATGACTCCCGAAGCGAAAACCAAATTAAAATTAGACATCGGAAAAATTCCTGAATTATTGTTGGACAACACGGATAGAAACAGAACATCTCCTTTTGCCTTTACGGGAAATAAATTTGAGTTTAGAGCGGTGGGATCTTCTCAAAATTGTGCTCATCCAATGACGGTATTAAATACAATTGTAGCAAAACAATTGATAGAATTTAAGAAAGATGTAGATGCACGAATTAAAAAAGGAGATAAAAAAGATGAAGCGATTTTGAAGGAACTTCAGAAGTTAATTAAAGAATCTAAAAAAATTCGATTTGAAGGAAACGGATATAGTGAAGAATGGGTGAAAGAAGCAGAAAAAAGAGGCTTGTCTAATTTGAAAGATACACCTAGAGCTTTAGATGTTTGGACAAGAAAAGAAATAAAGCAACTATTTTCTGAGCTAGAAATTCTTTCGGAGGTGGAATTAGAAGCTAGACATGAGATTGAATTAGAAAATTATATTATGAAAATTCAAATTGAAGCTAGAATAATGGGAGACCTTGCTAAAAATCATATTATTCCGGCAACAATTGAATATCAAAAGAAAGTGATTGAAAACATTGAAGCATTGATGGATGTTTTTGGAAAAGAAGAGGGTAAAAAACTCGCAAAAACACAGATGCTTATTGTAAAATCAATTTCTAAACATTTAACAAAGTTAAACGACTTAGTTAATGAAATGGTAGAGGAACGTAAGAAAGCCAATCAAATACAAAACATTCGAGATAAAGCAGTAGCTTATTGTGATAATGTCAAAGCGTATTTCGATGATATTAAATATCATGCTGATAAACTTGAAATGCAAGTCGATGATGAAATGTGGCCTCTACCAAAATTAAGAGAAATGTTGTTTACAAGATAAAAGCAAATCATCTCAATAAAAAAGCCTTCCGTTTGGGAGGCTTTTTTGTTTTCCATTTCTATTTATATTGGCATTTTTTTTCATGAATTAGGCCATTATTGGGCAGCGAGAAAA
>JALWLM010000446.1 GCA_027084145.1 Crocinitomicaceae bacterium
ATTTATTATCGGCTGGTTTTTTCTTGTTATATCCAGTTTTTTAGGTCTATTATTCCCTTTGTTTTTAGGCCAATTGCTTGGAGGGGAAAAAGCAGATCGATCTTCAATGTCCGGCTTATTTGAGAAGCTTTCCATTGATAATATTTCTTCATTTGCCCTTGCTCTTTTCGTTATTTTCGGAATTCAAGCTGTTTTTTCTTTTTTTAGAGTAGTTTTATTTACCAACGTTACCGAAAAAACACTTCGTGATATCCGAAAAGATGCTTTTTCAAAACTGATCCATATGCCCATGGATTTCTTTAACCGCCATAAAGTCGGAGAGTTAACCAGTAGAATAGCATCCGATATCGTCCAAATACAAGAAACACTTAGAACAACGTTAGCTGAATTTTTTCGACAAATAGTCATTATTATCGGAGGGATTGCTTTTTTATCCTTTATTTCTTTTAAGTTAGCTTTAATCATGCTTTCCACCTTCCCTGTCGTTATTATTATTGCTGTCATTTTTGGTAGATACATCAAAAAACTATCTAAAAAAGCACAAGATCAAACGGCTAAATCAAACGTGATTTTAGAAGAATCGTTGATGGGAATATCTAATGTCAAATCATTTACCAACGAAAATTTTATACTTGCAAAGTATATTAAAGCCATTAATAAAATACTTGAATTAAACGTTAAAAGTGGTCTTTGGAGAGGTGTCTTTATTTCATTTATCATTTTTACAATGTTTAGTGCTATTGTTTTTATTATATGGCAAGGATTGTTGATGACAGAAGGGTCTAACCCTGAATTAACGAGAGGTGATTTCTTTTCTTTTGTCATGTTTACCGTAATGATGGGGGCTTCTTTTGGTTCTATACCCGACATGTATGCAAATATTCAAAAAGCGATAGGTGCAACTGAAAACCTAATGAACATTATAGAAGAAAAAAGTGAAGATGAGATTTTAAAAGGCGAAAAAGAACCTCGTATTTCCGGTGAAATTACATTTGAAAATTGTTCTTTTTCTTACCCTCAACGACCTGATATTAAAGTTCTTGATAATATTTCATTTCATATTCCGCAAAATAAAACGGTAGCTATTGTAGGTCACTCAGGAGCAGGAAAATCAACGATTACTTCACTTATTTTGAAATATTATGAACCTCAATCCGGTGATATTTTATTTGATGATATCTCTACGAAAGAAATAGAAACAAAATACTTAAGAAAGCATATTGCGATTGTTCCTCAAGAAGTAATATTATTTGCAGGAAGCATACGTGAAAACATTGCTTTCGGTAAAACCGATGCTTCTGAAAATGAAATAGAGGAAGCTGCCCGTAAAGCGAATGCATTAGAGTTTATTCAATCTTTTCCCGAAGGAATGGATACACAGGTCGGCGATAGAGGTATTCAATTATCCGGAGGACAAAAACAAAGAATAGCGATTGCCAGAGCAATCCTTAAAAATCCTAAAATTTTAATTTTAGATGAAGCAACTTCTTCTTTGGATTCAAAATCAGAACAGTTAGTACAAGAAGCACTTACCGCATTAATGAAAGATAGAACATCTATTGTTATTGCTCACCGCCTCTCTACAATTCGAAAAGCAGACAAGATTATAGTGGTTGATGAAGGGGAAATTACCGAGCAAGGAACACACGAAGAACTAATTAAAAAAGATGGTATTTATGCCAACTTGGTAGATTTACAAGAAATAAATGAATAACATAAACCGTTTAATCAATAATTAATTCATTTTATTCTTTTTAATCTTTAAAAGGCATATTATTTGTTAAATTAGTTTATAAACTATAAAACTTTAAAGCTATGATTTTAGAAATTAATGCTCTTCACAAAAAGAAAGATATAAAAAAAGGAGGTTTTGATTCCGGATTGACAAATCTTGGAGTTAAACTAAAAAAAGAAAAAAAAGAGAACGAAGAGAAAAAGAAAAAAGAAAAACATCAAGTCTGACTTGGTGTTTTTTTTTGGCTCTACTCTATCGTTGGCTATGTCTAAACAAAAAGTCTTTCTCTCTTTTTGTCAGGGATTCATATCCCGATTTTGATATCTTTTCTAAAATTCGATCAATTTCTTCTTGACGTCTTTTCTTATCTAAATTATATTCTTCATCTGTCTTATATTGACGATGAACAACTTTCATTTTCGGTTTTCTTTTAAATATTTTTTTTACTTGCTCTATAACAGTGTCAAATTGATATAATATCTTGGGATATTTGATTGACAAATAACCAAACAATGCTCCTCCAATATGTGCAAAATGAGCAACATTTCCAGATGAAGATAAACTCAAAACATCTAAAACTAAAAAGACCATAGCCAAAACAATAATTTTTACAGGAAACATCCCAAACAATAATACAGTCATTTTTGGGCGATAAAAAGCAATGGCCATAAAAATTCCCATCACGGAAGCAGATGCTCCAACCAAAGTAACTGAATAACTCAAGCCCGGAAAAATAATTCTAGACAATGTTTCCACTAAAAGCCCAAATACAGCAGCTAATAAATAAGTGTAAATAAATTGCTTTCTTGAAAACAATTGTAAAAACATTTGTCCTGCAAAATATAAGAATAACATATTCCATAATAGATGGAATAAATCAAAATGGACAAATGCGTATGTAAAAAATGTCCAAGGCTTTAACAGTAAGGATAATAATGATGTTTTTGCTCCTAACCATCCTTGAACCAGCGCATACCAAGATAATTCATTAAAATTAAAAAGTTTCAAAAAGACACCTACAATCCGTATAGCTAAAAAAACAGCTATATTGACACCTATTATTTGAGTAACGATTCCCCCGGAATGATAAAGTTCTTTTATTGTTTGCTTTGTACTCACTTTCCTAAAATATTATATTATTAATAAAATCGTCTCTTGTCCTTTTTTCTCCATATCAACACTAAAATAATACCAACCAAAGCCCCTCCAACATGAGCTATATGGGCAATAGAGTCTCCGACAGCATAAAAACTTGCATAAATTTCATAAGCAAGGTATGCACCTATAAGATATTTTGCTCTTACGGGAATTGGTGGAAACAATAGCATCAGTTGAACATTCGGAAAAAGAACAGCAAAGCCTGCCAAAAGACCAAAAATAGCTCCGGAAGCTCCAATCATTGTACTCAAATTATATGCAATATAAGTCTCTAAAAGAATTTGACTTCTATTTGAGTGAATGGGAATTTGTTCAATCATCCCCGATTGAATTAGATTATTGATTATATCAATATCATAGCCATCAGCTATAATTAATTCTTTTAATTGCATAATTTCCCATACACCAATCGCATTGTAAAGAGCATAACCTCCTAAACCACAAGCAATATAAAATGTGAAAAAACGTTTTGTACCCCAAATCACCTCTAAATGTGCTCCAAACATAAATAATAAAAGCATGTTAAATAAGATATGCATTGGGTTAACGATACTATGCATAAACATATAAGTAATCACTTGATAAGGTTCAAAAAAGACAGTGCCTGCGTAATGAGCTCCCAGTAATCTCGTTAAATCGATACCTTTTGAACTGAAAACAACGGTTGCAAAATAAAATAGAATATTTAAAATGAGTAAATTTTTGGTTGCCGGCGGTAAACCTCTAAACATAATTTTTAATTTTTAAAATTTTTATAAATCTCATCCAAATGTATTGTTTCTATAATTTTCAACCCGGATGAAGTATGGTTGTGTTCTTGACATTGAAACAATCGATTCACTAATCCCTCTACTGCTTCTTTATCTTTTAAAGAAATTTCTTCTTTTGATGCTGATTTTGCGATGGATAATATTAAATAATGAGCAATATCTCCTTTGTCAATATCTTTATGAAATAATGTAGAAATAATATCATCAATACAATCCAATACATTTTCCGAACCTAAAACAGAAGGTATCGCAGACAAAATTAATTGATGATCCTTAATTTCTCCTTTAAATCCCAATTGATTTAATAATTTTTCATTTTCCCTCCAACATTCCAGTTCTTTATTAGTCAACTCTTTTTCAAAAGGAAATAAAACAGATTGCGAATGAATCGGTTGGTGTATAAATCTTTGTTGAAGTTCTTCATAAACAATCTGCTCTATCGCCCTTTTATAATGGATCACCATTAATCCTGAACGAGAAGGAAGAAAAAGCAAATTCCCTTTGATGATAAATTGATTGGTCCCCTCTTCCCTTTCCTCTTCTTTAATCAGTTGTAACTGCTCTGAATCACTTAAATCCTCTATAGAATAAAACTCTTCCCAATCCACAGAGTTGGAATGTTCTTTATCAAATCCTTGTTTATTAATCGCTGATGAAAAATTATCTTGTTTTGCTCCGGTAAAAGAAGACGGTTTTAATTTTGTTTTAGAAACATGAAAAGGGTTGTAATTTTCATCTACATTGATTTTAGGTACTTTCACCTCTCTATTCGGGTCTGAAAGTGGAATATCAAATGTCGTATCCACATCAAAATCCAATGATGGTGCAATATTATATTTCCCCAATGATAATTTGACCGCGGTTGTTAAAATGGCATAAATAGAACGTTCGTCTTCAAATTTAATTTCAGTTTTCGTCGGATGAACATTTACATCTATTTTTGAAGGATCTACTTCAAAAAATAGAAAATACCCCGGATGGTTCTTTGCAGGAATCAAGTTTTCAAAAGCACGTTGGACCGCATGATGGAAATAAGAACTTTTAAAAAAACGATTGTTGACAAAGAAAAATTGATCTCCTCTTGTTTTTCTTGAATATTCAGGTTTTAGAACAAACCCTTTTATCTTTACGATATCAGTACTTTCTTCTACGGGAATCAATCTGTCTAATTGATTTTCACCTAGAACATTTGCTATTCTTTTTTTCAATACTCCCGGTTGGAGTTGTAATAATTCTTTCCCGTTGTGCGTGAAAATAAAACGAATATCAGGATGCGCCAAAGCTATTCGTTCAAATTCTTCTTGTATATGACGAAACTCCGTACTGTCTTTCTTTAAGAAATTTCTTCGTGCAGGAACATTGAAAAATAAATTTTTCACTTTAAAAGAAGTACCTACCGGACAAACACATTCTTCTTTCAATTTAATTTCACTTCCTTCTATTACAACTTTCGTTCCTGTCTCCGCATCTTTTTGCCTTGTTTTTAGTTCTACGTAAGCAATTGCAACAATAGAAGACAAGGCTTCTCCTCTAAACCCTTTACTTTTTAAATGAAATAAATCTTCCGCCTTTTGAATTTTACTTGTTGCATGCCTTTGAAAACAAAGTTCAGCATCCAAAGGAGACATTCCTTTGCCATTATCGACAACATGAATAAGAGTTTTACCCGAATCTTTAATGTGTAACTCTATACTTGAAGCACCTGCGTCTACAGAATTCTCTATCAACTCTTTAACAACTGACGCAGGTCGTTGAATAACCTCTCCTGCGGCAATTTGGTTTGCAATGTGTTCCGGTAATAGCCGTATAAAATCCCCCATAAAAATCACCAAAGTTTTTTGACCACTGTATCGACTTCATCAATACCATTAAAAATGAAATATCCTAAAACAAGTAATATTCCTATCAATAACAAGACACGTATATTAGATGCTCTTTCCTGTACTTTTCGGTACTCTCCTCTATCTCCCCATTCATTTCTCATTTTACTTCTTAATCTATTTCTTCTTTCTTCTCCACTTACCCCTTCCTTTTCATCGTTATACAATTCTTTTAATTCTTGTAAACGTTCTTTTCGTTCATCATAATACATGGTATTATAATGAAATCTTTTATTTTTTGCTATTTGATTTTTTCGAAAAAACATAAAACCTATTTACATACAAAGGTAAGGAAAAGACTCTTAGAAAAAAGTATTCTTAAAAAAACAAAATAACAAATATTTTCTATCTTTAGCATAAAAAAAATAATTATGCCGATTAGAATGGTTAAGGACCCCGGGAATAACGGTGGTCGCAGAAGAATGAGAGTTAGAAGTGGAAGTAGTCGAGGCGGAGGAATCGGAGGGAACTTAATTTCAGCGCTTCTACCGATGTTATTAAGAAGGCCAAAGCTTCTTCTTATAGCTGTTGTTGCCGGTGTCATTTTTTATTTTTTAGGAGGAAAGAGTTGTATGTCCGGTGCAGCATCACAAGTCATTAATCAATTTACTACAGGGGGATTGTTTAACAAGGAAGTGTATGAACAAACTGAAATTTATGAACCTTTAGCTGACAATATAAAAAATCCACTTCCCGAAAAGGTTTCCTTATTAAAATATGCCCCGAAAAGACTCAATCAAGGACGTCAAGGTTCTTGTGTGGCATGGGCTAGTGCTTATGCTGCCAGAACAATTTTAGAAGCACAACGAACAGGTAAAAATCCAAACCAACTGGCTTTCAGCCCTGCTTTTACTTACAATCAAATTAGCATTGACAAAAATACTTGTCAAGGTTCTTACATTAAATTGGCAATGGACAATATGCTTAATGTAGGTACTGTCCCATTTAACGATTTTCCTTATGATGATAGAACATGTACGAAAGAACCCGGTTCATCATTAAAAGAAAAAGCAAAATATTTTAAAATTAAAGGTTTTCAACGTCTAACGGAAGAAGACACACGCTTTGCTTCAAAGGAAATGCTCGCAATCAAACAAAATTTAGCACAAGGTTCTCCGGTGATTATCGGAATGATGGTCGGAGGAACTTTTATGAGCAACATGAAAGGTAAAGAAGTTTGGATTCCAACACAATCAGATTACAGTCAACGAGGCTTTGGAGGTCATGCAATGTGTATTATCGGTTATGATGACTACAAAGAAGGTGGAGCTTTTCAAATCATGAACTCATGGGGAGAAGATTGGGGAAAAGATGGTATTGCATGGATTAGATATACAGATTTTAAAGCATTCAATATAGAATCTTACGGATTATATCCCATGGGGAATGCCTATAAGAAAAAGCAAACGGAATTTAAAGGAAGTTTCGGACTAGAACTCAACGAAGGGAAAAAAACAATTGATTTGTCTTATAAAGGCGGTATTTATTTTGAAACAATTGGTAAACTATCTCCGGGAGATCGATTTAAAGTTGAATTTACCAATAATATTGAATGTTACACTTATATTTTCGGAGAAGAAACCGATGGTAGCAGTTATGTTTTGTTTCCTTATACTAAAAAGCATTCCCCTTATTGCGGTATCGTAGGTACACGCCTATTCCCACGAGATTATTCAATGACACCTGATGAGAAAGGAAACACTGATAAAATTGCGATTGTCATTACAAAACATCCTTTAGATTATCCCAAATTAAATGAATTAATCTCTAAATCTTCAGGAAACAATTATGAAGAAAAAGTTAAAAATGTGCTGGGACAACAATTAGATAAAAATACATTATTCAGTAATCGTTCTAATATAGTACAATTCAAATCATCTACTGAGAAAGATAAATTTGTTGCTTTCGTAATCGGAGTAAAAAAATAGTTTATGAAAATAACAATAGAATTAGATAGTTTTGATGATTACAGGCAATTATCGAAAGAAGATATTCAACTGGTAGAAAAAGCTAGAGAAGCATTAAAAAAAGCTTATGCCCCCTACTCTAAATTTAAAGTTGGTGCTAGTTTACTTTTAGAAAACGGAGAAATTTTATTAGGAAATAATCAAGAAAATGTTGCTTATCCATCAGGACTTTGTGCTGAAAGAGTTGTATTGTTTAATGCAGGAGCTAATTATTCCGACCATTCTATTAAAACATTATGTATAGCGGCCGAAGGAGATTTGATTCAAGAAGATCAAATTTTATCTCCTTGTGGGGCTTGTCGTCAAGTAATGCTGGAATCAGAGGTCAGGCAACAAAAAAAATATCGAATTATTTTAATTTCTTCTAAAGGCAACGGAGTGATATTCCATTCTGCAAAAGATCTATTACCAATAGCATTTGGAGAGTAAACTAACTAATTCCAATTTTTAAAAGTCTTTTTATAAAAATAGATGGAAGTGAAATTACTCAAAATAATAATTCCTTATATTTGCCAACTATAAAATGTAATCCATCGAAAAAAATGGCAAAAACACTAAAAAAAGACAAACAAGGGAAAACAAAGTTTTCCAAAGAAACTTACATCAAGTGGTACAAGGATATGCTTCTTATTCGAAAGTTTGAAGAAAAATGTGCTCAGCTATATATTCAACAAAAATTCGGAGGATTCCTGCATTTATATATTGGACAAGAGGCTGTAGCAGTAGGAACCGCTAGTGCTTGTCAAAAAGGAGACAAACACATGACTGCTTACCGTGATCATGGACACCCAATTGCTTTAGGAACGGATCCCAGAAAATTAATGGCCGAATTATACGGTAAAAAAACAGGATGCTCTAAAGGTAAAGGAGGTTCCATGCACTTTTTTGATAAGGAAGTTAATTTTGCAGGGGGTCATGGTATTGTAGGTGCACAAATAGGAATGGGGGCAGGTTTGGCTTTTGCGGAAAAATACAATGAAACGGACAATGTAGCTTTTGTTTCTATGGGAGATGGTGCTGTACGTCAGGGGATACTTCACGAGACTTTTAATATGGCTATGAACTGGAAATTACCTGCGGTTTTTATTATTGAAAATAATAATTACGCCATGGGGACTTCCGTTCAAAGAACCACAAATGTTGAAGATTTATCTAAAATCGGAGCATCTTACGAAATGCCTTCCAGAGTTGTTGACGGAATGCGCCCTGAAGCTGTTCATGAAGCCATTGAAGAAGCGGCTGCCAGAGCCAGAAGGGGTGACGGCCCTACTCTATTAGATATTAGAACTTACCGTTACAAAGGACATTCGATGTCTGACCCTCAAAAGTACCGAACTAAAGAAGAGGTTGCTTCATGGGTAGAAAGAGATCCGATCACACATTGCTTAAACGTTATCAAAGAAAATAAATGGTTGACGGATAAAGAACTTGACGAAATATCCGAATGGGTAAAAAAAGAAGTAGAAGAATCAGTGAAATTTGCTGAAGAATCACCTTACCCTGATCCAAAAGAACTATACGAAGACGTTTACATGCAAAAGGATTACCCTTTTATAATTGAATACTAAACCAAAATTTTTAACATAAGATATGGCTGAAATTGTTTACATGCCGAAGTTGAGCGACACAATGACCGAAGGGGTTGTTGCTGAATGGCATAAAAAAGTTGGAGATGAAGTTTCGTCCGGAGAATTGCTCGCTGAAATAGAAACAGACAAGGCAACAATGGAATTCGAATCTTTTTATGACGGGACACTATTATACATTGGAGTTGAAAAAGGACAAGCAGCACCTGTTAATGCAATTCTTGCAATTATAGGAAAAAAAGGAGAGAACGTTGAAGAAATATTAGCTGAGGCTAAAAAAGCAGAAGTGAAAGAAGAAGAAAAAGAGGAGAAAAAAGAAGAGAAAACAACAACTCCTACTCCTGAACCGGTAAAATCGGTAGCGTCTACACCTTCTACTCCGGTTGTAAATCAACAAGGGACTGACAAAGCTCAACCACAAGTTATCTCAGATAATGATCGTGTTTTTGCTTCTCCTCTTGCCAGAAAAATGGCCAATGAAAGAGGAATTGACCTTACAACAGTTGTTGGAACAGGGGAAAATGGACGTATTGTCAAAAGAGATATTGAACACTATCGACCTTATGTAGGAGGAACAATAAGAAAAAGAGGTTTTGTTGGAACGGAAACTTATACGGATGAGCCTATTTCTCAAATGAGAAAAACAATTGCTCGAAGACTTTCAGAAAGTAAATTTACCGCACCTCATTTCTATCTTACTATTTCCATTGATATGGATAACGCCATTGAATTTAGAAAACAAATGAATTCAGTCGAAGGCGTTAAAATTTCTTTCAATGACCTTGTTATTAAAGCCAGTGCTTTAGCGTTGAGAGAACATCCGGCGGTAAATAGTGCTTGGCTGGGTGATGTTATCCGAAGAAATGAACATATCCATATCGGTGTAGCCGTAGCGGTAGAAGAAGGCTTACTTGTTCCTGTTGTTCGTTTTGCCGATGGAAAAGACCTTCCTGAGATTGGTGCAGAAGTAAAAGAATTTGCTAAAAAAGCAAAAAATAAAAAATTACAACCGTCGGATTGGGAAGGAAATACATTCACTATTTCCAACCTAGGAATGTTTGGTATTGAAGAGTTTACAGCAATTATCAATCCTCCTGATAGTTGTATCATGGCTGTTGGTGGTATTCAGCAGGTTCCTGTTGTGAAAAACGATAAAATTGTTTCCGGAAATATTATGAAGGTGACTTTATCATGTGACCATAGAGTTGTAGATGGTGTTTTAGGAGCTGAATTCTTGAATACCTTTAAAGACTACATGGAAAATCCTGTAAAAATGTTAATGATATAAGAAAATAAAATCAATAAAAGAGCCTCGAAATTCGAGGCTCTTTTATTTTATATGCATTAAATAGAGTGATCTACGGGAAATTATAAATCTAGACTCCTTTTTCTCCGATTATTCTAATGTAAATTTATTCTTTAATTTTCTCCCTAACGCTTGATAATCAATTCCATCAAAATTGCCGGAGGACATCATCAATAAAACAACATTATCCGTTAATTCATTCTGA
>JALWLM010000447.1 GCA_027084145.1 Crocinitomicaceae bacterium
TGTTACAGGAAGAGTCACAGAATATATTAACTGTGTACCCTCAAGAGTATTTACCCTTAAAGATACTATTGTAAACAACAAAGAGCCTAATGGTGTTTTTTATCACCCAACTCAAAAATTATATTACTTTAAAACGTCTACATCGAGTCCTTTATTAGATAATGCAGAATATAAACTATCTCTCAACATTAATAACGGACAATTTAATGTCTACGGACAAACAAAACTTGTAAGCGGCATTACTGAAAATATTTCAGGACAAACACAACCTTATAAATTTGCCACAAGCAACGGAAGTTTTTCATCCACAATTATTAAAATAAATGCCGGTACTGCAAAAAGAATCAGCAGCAAATTAACCATTCATTATAAAGAATGGGACGGTACAGGTTCTACAGATAAAACCGTTTCTTGGAAATTGGGTGAAATAGAAACTTCAGGAGGACAAATTTCTTTTACAGCAAGAGGAGAAACGTTTTACAGCTTAATAGAAGATAATGTTGAATACGATCCTAATGTTATTAAAAGAACGCTTACAGGGATTACATTGATTGCCACAGGAGGATCCGAAGAATTAAATAATTATATTTTAATCAACAAACCGACTTCCTCTCTCTCTCAAAATAAACCCAGTTTCACTAATCTTACTGCAACAAACGGATATCGTGTAGTTGGTATTTTTACAGGAAGAATGACAAAAAAGGTTTATAAGCCGTATATTGATTCATCCGGTTCCCTTTTCATTCGATGCTTGAATGCAAATTCAATGAAAAAATTGTGCACGGGAATTTATGCACCCCTATTATTTTGCAGTGACCACCCTGCTGACATTAGTCAATCTTGGTATTGTAATTAATACTTTTCTTCGTAGATTCGTAATATGTACGAAGAAAAAACACTTTTCGTTAATGTTCTACTTCCGATTCCTGTTAGAAACACATTCACTTATCGAGTTCCAAGAGAATTAAATAAGAATGTTTTTATCGGCGGAAGGGTAATTGTTCCTTTTGGAAAATCTAAATTATTGACAGGAATTATTCTCTCCGTTCACGAGAAAGCCCCTGAGACATATACAGCCAAATACATTGAACACGTTCTTGATGATATTCCTATTGTTACTCTAGAACAACTTTCTTTTTGGAAGTGGATTTCACACTATTACCTTGCTCCCCTAGGAGATGTAATGAACGCTGCTTTACCTGCAAATTTCAAGCTTGCAAGTGAGACTAAAATTGTTTTACACCCTGATTTTAATCCCGTTAACAAATCTTCCTTAAAGGAAAGAGAATTAGCGATTATAGAAACTCTTGAAATTAAAGAAACTCTTGATTTAAAAGAAGTGTCTGAAATTGTGGGAATCAAAACGATACAACCAATCATAAAAAAACTCATTGATAAAAAAATCATTATAACACTAGAAGCTCTCAAAGATCGCTTCATTCCTAAAACAGCATCTTTTTATTCGATTCTCCGAAGAGTTTTTAAATCCGGAAAATCTCAATCAACTTCTTGCAAAGTTTGAAAACTCACCCCAAAAGAAGAAACAATTTGATATACTCCTAAAACTCATTTCTTTAAATATTCATCAAAAAGAGAAATATATTGCCCAAAAAAAATTGTTAGACGAAGGATCTTCCGAATCCAGTTTAAAAACATTGATAAAAAACGGTGTCCTCATTCTTGAAAAATTAGAAGTCGGGCGTTTTTCTGAACAGCAACAGGAAACTAAAGTATTTGAAGAACTTACCGAAAGTCAACAAACAGCATTAGAAGAAATCCATAATGCTTTTAAAAATAAAAAGACGGCTTTACTACATGGAGTTACAGGTTCAGGGAAAACAGAAATCTATGTTCAGCTTATTCAGGAAGCCTTAGACATGGGGAAACAAATCCTTTACTTACTTCCTGAAATTGCGTTAACAACACAACTTATACAACGACTTTCCGCTTATTTTGGAGATCAAATCGGTGTTTATCATTCAAAGTTTAATCAAAATGAACGGGTAGAAATTTGGAATCATGTTTTAATGAACAACCCTGATAAATTTAGAATTATTCTGGGAGCCAGATCTTCAATTTTTTTACCATTTCAAGATTTAGGGCTCATTATTGTCGACGAAGAACATGAATCAAGTTTTAAACAATATGATCCATCGCCTCGATATAATGCTCGTGATTGCGCTGTTGTACTAAGCCATCTACATCAAAGTAATATTCTCCTTGGTTCTGCAACTCCTTCTTTAGAAAGTTATTTTAATGCAAAATCAGGTAAATATCAACTTATCGAATTAAAAGAAAGATTTGGAAAGGTATTGATGCCTGAAATTCTGTGCGCCGATGTTAAAAAAGAAAGACGGCAAAAGAGCATGAAGTCTCATTTTACCAACTTTCTACTGGAACACATACAAGAATCTCTAAAGAACAACGAACAAATTATTTTATTTCAAAATAGAAGAGGATATACTCCGTTATGGAG
>JALWLM010000448.1 GCA_027084145.1 Crocinitomicaceae bacterium
TTATTATGCTATGCAACAATGGAATCGTTTACAATTTAAAACCAAAGAAGATTTAGCCAAGTATTTAAAAGAAACCTATGATATTGATTATCATTGATCATGAAAACGAATTAAAAAAACGCTAACAATCTGTATAGTACATCCCAACCTGCGGATGGGGACGCATCATATTTAAACCGTGTACAAGCAGAGATAAAATATCCTAATGACTTTTAGTAATATCTTTTAGTCATTATGTTTTAGTCATTATGATGATTTGATTTACTTTCGTAGTAAAAATAAATGTATCAGAGAATCGTAATAGAAATAATTTTAGAGAATTTGTAATAATAAAATAGCCGGCACACAACAAAAGTTATACGTAATGCGGGTAAAATTCAAAAATAATCGTTTCAAAGTCCCGCACTACGCATAGTCTAAACCTTAATGTTCGTGATGATCATTAACTTCTTTGATTTCCATATTACAAACAGGGCATTTTCCCGGCTCGTCGTAAGTCTTACCGTTTTCGCAATCCATTGGGCATTGATAAACTTTAGCATGTTCATGTTGCTCAGTATCTGCTTTGCATGAATCTCCATTACAGCAACTTGTAAAACTTAGACTTCCTCCGATTAAAAGGGCAATTCCTAAAATGTACTTTTTCATGATATTGTTTTTTATTGGTTAACGTTAAATATATTAATATTATTTTATTTCTTTCTTGATATTTCCGCAATGTAACATTTTATCTCCAAAATAAGGGTTTAAAATCTCTTTTTGAGGACTGAGCCAATAAGCTCCTTCATTATCGAAAGCCATCGGGCAATATTTGAAATAAACTGTTTGTTTTGAACCTGTTGACATCAATAATTGGTAAAGTATATCGGATATTTCTTTAAACTGTTGACGTTGTTTGTTTAAGTCTTTTTCATTTAGGATTTTATCCGACAACAAATGTATTTCCTCTGTTTTTGACTTGATATCTTGAGAAGCTTTGAAAGGGATACCGTTTAGATCAATGGAGGTAGTTTGTTGTTTGATTTTTTCAGCAAATGTTTTAATCGTTTTTTTATCTTCTTTTACGAAACCGTCTTTGAGAGAAAAGTAATTGTGCAATAGAGTGTCAATTTGTTTGGCTAATTGTTTTGTTATGTGTTTTCTGTAATCGGGAAAAGATTCTCCAAATTGTTGTTTTTCTACAATTTTATTCATCATACTTTGTGAATTATTGAGTTGTGCAGCTGCATCAATGACAAAAGCACCGTTTGTAACAACTTCATCTCCGGCGCTTAATCCTTCCGTTACTTCGTAAAAATCACCAAATCGTTTCCCTAAAACAATCTCACGATATTCAAATGAAGGTATTTTTCTGTTTTTTAGTTTAACATAGACGACAGAACGTTTACCTGTCCATAGAACAGCACTTTTAGGGATAACTAACCGTTCTTCTGACTGCTGCTTTTCAGGGTTGATTAAAATACCTTCAACAAACATTCCCGGTTTTAATTGTAAATCACGATTTATGATTTCCAACCGGACTTTAGTTGTTCTCGTTTCCGGATGAATTATCGGGTCAATAAAATTGATTTTACCTGTAAAAAACATATCGGGAAGAGAAGGAGTTATGAATTCGATAAGATCTCCAATTTTTACTTTAGATAAATCGTATTCGTAAACATCAAATTCTACCCATAGTTTATTGATGTTTTGAAGTTCAAAAATTAACCCTCCTTCCTTGAGGTGATCTCCTACGGAAACATATTTTTTGGAAATAATTCCCGAATGATCTGCATAAATATCAAATGATTGTCGGACGGTTTGTTGTTGTAAAATAGTCTCTATTTGTTTGTCTGTAATTTTCCAAAATTTAAGTTTATTGACTGTGGCTTCATATAGTTTCGGATTAGAAGATTTCATTTTGTATGCTTCTAATAAATCTTTTTGTGCTGTAATGAGTAGCGGTGAATAGATGGAAGCAATTCGTTGTCCTTTAGCAACCATTTCACCCTCAAAACCGATATATAGTTTCTCAATTCTTCCGGGGATATGTGATACAATACTTGAAGTTGCAGTTTCATCAATTGTAATTTTCCCTGATAAAATCAATCCTTGAGAAGAGGATGCTTTATTTCCCACAACACTTGTTTGTATATCCATTAACGGAATAACATTTTCGGGAATCGTTAAAGTGTTTTCATTGTCGGAATTAACATCTAAAGGAATTAAATCCATATTACAAATAGGGCAAATTCCTTTTTCTTTTTGCCTGATTTGAGGATGCATTGAACAGGTCCAAATAACTTCTTCATCTTTATTTTCTTGTAGATGAGAATGTTTATTGCCTTGCTCGTTGTCTCTTTTAAAAATTAACCATCCCAAGAACAATCCTATAGTTAAAGTGATTATCGATGTAAATAATATTTTCTTATTCATTTTTAATAATTTAGATATTTGTCAATATTTGCTTTGTAGATGTGTGTATTTATTTTTTCC
>JALWLM010000449.1 GCA_027084145.1 Crocinitomicaceae bacterium
ATCTGGTAACATGATTTTTTTTTTTTTTAAATTACGCTCTTTTTGATATAGCTAATAATAATCTTGCTACAAATTTAGGATTCTTAAATCTATGATCATTTGCTACTTGTTCTAACAATTTGTTTAATAATGTTTTATCTTCAAAAATTGGTTTTAGGTTTAACACAGAACCCTCTTTTATTTTATCAGGATCTGATAAGCCTATTTTTTCTAAAATACTTTTAGCCCAAGAAGGTGCTCCGGAATTAGGTTTTCCATCTGCCCCCAGAAGTTGGGTTATTTTTTCCGAAAGAACATTTATATCATGTCTAAATCCTGGATGATGCAATATTTTATCGCTTACTCCAAGCTGTCTTGCAGCTTTAACAAAAGTATCTTGCACAGCTTCTGTTAAAGTAACAGTATGCATTAAAGAGTCATAATGTGGAACATTAATTACTTTCTTACCGCTAGGTGTATCGGGAATTATGGCTTTCCTGTCCGTATGAGTATCTGCATACTTATCAAAATAATTTTTTGGAACTTTTATCCTATCTGAGCTGAGCTCTACCCCTGCTGAACCTTTTGGATGAGCTAATCTATGATCCCAATCAGTAACTTTGCTTATAAACACTCCTTTTGAAAGCTTTGATGAACTATGATGCGCTGGCGCTTTGTCGGCTACAGCGCTACCAGATTTAAGATTTTGCACATCTGGTTTTTTATCAAAACCTGTTGGGTTAGGATCAGATGGTGTTCGTTTTATCGCGTTAGCTGTTTCTTCAACATTATCTGGACCAAAATATTTAGAATGTACTTCACCTGAGGTACCGATGTCAGATGCTGATGGCCCAACATTATGTAGCGCTCCAGGATTTATTTGTCCACTCATATGTCCGCCCGTACCTATACCAGAACCTACACCATGACCTATTCCATGAACAGGGGTCTTACCTGCCAGTGAAGAAGCAGAATTTCCACCAATATTTCCTGCTCCCAGGCCACCTTGAACTATATTTGAAGTCTGACCAGTAGGGCCTGTGTTTAGCCCAAGCGCTTTTGCAAATACGCCATCAAACCAGTGCCACAAAAGACCGGTTCCTGTAATAAGTCCTGCTGATGCAAGTCTTGGAGCTGTGTTTTTGGCTCTTTGGTATGCTTTCTCTATTCTTTCTTGTAGAAGCTTTTCTGTATTCGAATCAAGCTCCCCTAGCACAAACTCGTTTATATCTGCATTATCCGTATGCCATTTCCTTCTGAAAATTTTTTCAAATAAGCTCTTGTCTTTTCCTTTTATTCTTCTTTTTATTTGATCTATAGCTTTGTTTATTTCTTTTTCTCTTCTGTCGTATGCAGCAGAGATTGCAGCTTTCTCAAGTTTTTCTTTTCCAAGCCATCTTGCGAGTTTATGTGAGCCAATAGCTCCTGCAATTTTTGCTAGCATCAAACCTGCAAACCCTGGAGTTAACCCTACTGCTGTTGAGATACCAAGCCCTGCAAGAATATGAGTTGCTGCAGCTGCTGTTGCAACTGTACCAAGGGCAGCAACTGAGCCCACTGCTAGGTAAATTCCTAACCTCTTTAATCTTGGCAGATAATTTGCTTTTATTTTTTCTATATAAAACTCATAATTTTGTTCTGCTTGAGGGTCATCTGGAGCAAGAAGTTTTGCCAAGCGCTTTGCGCTAGAGCGTTCCATTTGTTCTTTAATCTTTCTGAATTTTGCTTCCGTATCTGGACCTTCGTATTTTGGAGAGGTTTCTGGTTGTTTTGCATCTTCTTCTTTCTCTTTTTTTGGAGTTTGGTCTGTATTTTGAGGCTCATTATCATTTGCCACAAATTTGGCAAATTCTGGAGTTTTTTTCGCTTTTTTGAAGATATTTTCAAGCACATCTCCTGATTGTTTTTGCTCTTTTTCGGCTTCTTTTCCTTTTCCTTGAATGGATTCTCTTACAAAATCATAGAAACTGCTTCCAAGAACACCTTGCTTAATTTCCTTTCCGCCGAAAGTAACCTTATCTGCCTTCCATATTCCATAAGTTTCTGCAAAGTCATCTACTGAATATTTAGAACTTTGTGCTTTTCCTTCTCTTTCTTTCTTAGGTATTGATAATTCTTCTAATTCTTGCCTTATTATTTCGTTTACTAGCTCCTCTTTTTCTTTTTCAGAAAGTCCTAAAATCCTCTCTTTTACTCTCCTGAATAAAATAAGTTTTGCCTCAGACTTTTTCCCATCAGCTAAAAGATCCATTATTTCTTTTCTAAATTCTTTATTTCTTAATTCATTTTCCAGTATGTATCTAAACAATTCATAATCTTTAAAACCTCCTGTCTCTGCCGTATTTCTTACTATGTCCAGAATCTCATTTTTAAGAATGCTGAGAGCACCTTTTTCGTATTTTCCTTTTTTTTCAAATCTAGCAGTGGTCTCTTCAAACTCAGATTTTTCTTCGCCGCCCTTTTGTTTTTTGTCTCCTTCTTTTTTTTTGTTGCTTT
>JALWLM010000450.1 GCA_027084145.1 Crocinitomicaceae bacterium
GTTTAGACTTCCATACTTTTTGAAATTCAGTACCATATCGAACTCCGGACAGGTCTATTTTTTTCAATGTCCCTATCTTTGCTAATCCGCTAGGCAAATGAGAAACAGGTGTATAATACAAATCCAAATAAACCAAATTTTTCATAAATTCTATACATTCGGGGATTTGAGTGAATGTATTTCTACCCATTCTTAAAAATCGAACATTTTCCATTCGGCACAATACCACAGGAAATATTTCAAAACGATTTTTTTCCAAATTCAGATCTTCCAGTTGTTTAAATTCTGAAAGAAAACCGGGTAACTTTTTAAGACGGTTTTTCTTTAAATTCAAAAGTCTGAGATATTTGAAATTTCGCAACTCATCCGGTAAGCTTGTCAACTTCATTTTTTCAAAAGAAATACCGTAAATCGTATCGGGATTAAGCTTTTTACCTTGTAGCTTCTCCCAATGATAGGTTGAAATTTCTTTCAATGAATATTCTTGAGAAAAAACACTAAATACACTAAAAGTGATTAGAAAAATAAGTTCGAATTTTAGCTTCATCTTCTTCCAATTGTTCTCTTAAATCTAAAAGAGAATCGAATTTTTTTTCTTCACGGAACCGTTTTAAAACTTGTACCGTAACATAAGTATCGTATAGACTGCCTGAAAAATCAAACAAATGAACTTCAACGCTCAAGTCATCTTTAAAAGAGTTGATGGATGGTTTTTCACCGATATTCATCATTCCTTCATATAATATTCCGTCTTGAAGAAGTACATTTACAGCATAAACACCTTTTTTCGGAATTAATTTCATATCACTTCCCACATCAATATTCGCTGTTGGAAATGAAAGGTTTCTCCCTATTGCTTGTCCGGGAACAACTTTACCATATAGTTCAAAAGGTTCTCCCAAATACTTTGCAGCCAACTCCATATCTCCTTCTGCAATTGCCCTTCGAATTTTCGTTGAGCTCACTTTCACATTGTCTATATCTTGAGCGGGAATTTCCACCACTTCAAAATCATAAGTGTCACAAATTTCTTTTAAGAATTCAATATTTCCTTCTCTATTTTTTCCGAATTGATGATCATATCCAATAACCAGTTTTTTCACATGAATTTTGTTTACTAAATAATCACGAACAAAGGATAAAGCGCTTAATTTGGCAAACTCTTCAGAGAAAGGATAAACAACTAGGTTTTGAAGTCCCATTCTGCGAAGTTTATCTATTTTTTCTGTTTGTGTTTGAATGAGTTTCAATTCATGTGACTCAGGGTACAATACAACTCTAGGATGTGGATAGAAAGTAAACAAAACGGATTCTCCCCCTATTTTTTTCGCTTCATCATTTAATTGTTCTATGATTTTTTGATGCCCGATGTGCACACCGTCAAAAGTCCCGATTGTGAGTACAGGATTTTGAATGTTTTGTACAAATTCAAGGCCGTTGTATACTTTCATTATATTATTCTACTCGTCAAAAATAAGAAAGTCAAAATAGAAATCAAATATTTTGATGAAAACGAGCTGAAATAATTTTATCAATGAAAGTTCTAATGTTTTCATTCTGCACCATATCCAGCACCTCATCAATAAATGCAGCAATCAAAAGTTCTCTTGCCGAATCTTCCGAAATACCCCTTGTCCGAAGATAAAAAACCGCTTCTTCATCTAATTGTCCGGTTGTAGAACCATGCGAACATTTTACATCATCGGCATAAATTTCCAACTCCGGTTTTGAATTGACCGTTGCATAATCTGACATTAAAACATTTCCATTAGACTGAAAAGCATTGATTTTTTGTGCGTCTTGTCGAACAAATACTTTCCCGTTAAACACAGCAGTTCCTTTATCGTAAATTACTCCTTTGTAAAGCTCATTTGAATTACAATGTGCTACTTGATGGTCAACAACCGTGTGATTATCTACATGCTGTTTCCCTTTTAACAAATAAGCTCCGTTTAAATTACTTTCACAATTTTCACCTTTTACTTCAAAGTTTAAATTGTTACGGACCAAAGCACCATTTAATGTTATCGTATTGATTGTAAATTGTGAATTCTTTTTTTGCCGGATGTTTTCCGTTGAAATATGGAAGGTTTCCTCATCTTCAAATTGTATTTTATCTACGTGAAGTTTTGATTGCTCCTCCATCTTAAAATCCACAACGATATTGGACAGTTTTGTTTTTCCTCCTTCACTAAATTCTCCTAAAATAAGCTGTCCTTCGGAAAAACGTTCATTTTTCACCAATACCCTAAAGTTGGAAATGGTATTTTCTCCTTTTATGATATGTAATATCTGAACAGGTGTTTTTACTTGATTTTTTTCTTTAAAAACAAGCTCTACTCCATCACATAGATATTTCGTGTTGATTGCTGTGAACAATGCCCCCTCAATCGTTGCTTGTAACGGCGGTAAGGCTTCTTTTTCGGATAGAATTTTAAACTCTACTCCTGACGGTTTGTTTTTAGAAGACAAATCTTCATTAAAAAAACCGTTGACAAAGACCAACGTAAAAGCATCTTGATCTATGACAAAAGATGTAATGTCTCCAATTTCTTCTTTTTGCTGAATATACTTGGGTTTAGTTAACTTTGTTAATCTTGTATATTTCCAATATTCATTTTTTGTTGTAGGAATAATTGCTTGTTCACACACTTTTTCCGCCAAAGCCCTATCCTTCGAATCAACATTTATTTCGGTTGTTGTTAGATTTTGATAAAAATCCGACTTCTTTTTTTCGGTGGTTGTTGTCATTTCCGGGAGCTTAATTGTTTACCAAATCATGTTTTATCCAATCGTATCCTTTTTCTTCTAATTCCAAAGCCAAGTCCTTTCCTCCGGTTTTAACAATTTTACCATCATACAATACATGGACAAAATCAGGCACAATATAATCTAATAAGCGTTGGTAATGAGTGATTACCATAATCGCATTTTCATCTGATCTGAGTTTATTCACTCCGTTTGCTACAATTCTTAATGCATCAATATCCAATCCTGAATCTGTTTCATCTAAAATAGCCAGTTTAGGATTCAACATGGCCATTTGGAAAATTTCATTTTTCTTTTTTTCTCCTCCGGAGAACCCTTCATTTACGCTTCGAGATGCTAATTTTGCATCTAGTTCCACAATCTTGGATTTTTCTCTTACCAAAGCCATAAATTCTTTTGCAGAAATCGGGGTCTCTCCTTTGTGCTCTCTTATTTCATTTAATGCTGTTCTCAAAAAATTAATATTCGACACCCCCGGTATTTCTATCGGATATTGAAAAGCTAAAAATAAACCTTCTCTTGCTCTTTCTTCCGGAGATAACTCTAATAAATTCACTCCGTCAAATAAAACCTCTCCTTCCGTTACTTCATATTCTTCCCTTCCTGCCAACACCGATGCTAAAGTACTTTTCCCTGCTCCATTAGGCCCCATAATTGCGTGAACCTCTCCTGCATTAATCGTTAGGGTTAATCCTTTCAAAATTTCTTTACCATCAATCGATGCGTGTAAATTTTTTATTTCTATTATTTTTTTCTTCTGTGTCATGATTTTATTTTTATCCTACCGAACCTTCCAAACTTATTGTTAATAATTTTTGTGCTTCCACTGCAAACTCCATGGGTAATTGATTAAGCACTTCTTTACAGTATCCGTTAACAATCATACTAATTGCTTTCTCTTCACTAATTCCTCTTTGTAAACAGTAAAAAATCTGATCTTCTCCTATTTTAGAAGTGGTTGCCTCATGTTCTATTTTCGCTGTTTTATTTTTACACTCGATATAAGGGAACGTATGTGCCCCACATTTATCTGTCATCAACAATGAATCACATTGAGAAAAATTTCTTGCATGATCTGCCGAAGCATGAACTTGAACTAATCCTCTGTAAGAATTTTGAGACTTCCCTGCGGAAATTCCCTTTGAAATAATCGTACTTTTGGTATTCTTACCGAGGTGAATCATTTTTGTTCCCGTATCGGCTTGCTGATAATTATTCGTTACCGCTACAGAATAGAATTCACCAACAGAATTGTCTCCTTTCAATATACATGATGGATATTTCCATGTTACTGCAGAACCTGTTTCCACTTGTGTCCATGAAATTTTTGCATTTCTCTCACAAATTCCCCGCTTCGTCACAAAATTGTAAACTCCTCCCTTTCCATCTTTATCTCCCGGATACCAGTTTTGAACAGTAGAATATTTGATTTCCGCATTATCCTTTGCGATAAGTTCCACCACTGCCGCATGTAGTTGATTTTCATCTCGTTGAGGTGCTGTACAGCCTTCTAAATAAGAGACATAAGAACCTTCATCCGCAACCACTAATGTTCGTTCAAATTGTCCTGTTCCCGATTCATTAATACGAAAATAAGTAGATAGCTCCATCGGACATTTTACTCCTTTGGGAATATAACAAAATGAACCATCTGTAAATACCGCGGAATTTAATGCTGCATAAAAATTATCGGTCATTGGTACAACCGTTCCCAAGTGTTCTTTAACTAATTCGGGATATTCTTGCACAGCCTCTGAAAAAGAGCAAAATATAATTCCTAATTCTTTTAGCTTCTCTTTAAATGATGTTGCCACTGAAACAGAATCCATAACGAAATCCACAGCTACCCCCGTCAACCTTTTTTGTTCTTCCATGGAGATTCCGAGTTTTTTCATTGTTTCTTTCAACTCAGGCTCAACATCATCCCAACTCTCATATTTTTTCTTTTGTTTTGGAGCAGCATAATAAATAATCTCATCAAACTTTGGCTTCTCATATTCTACGTGAGCCCATTCGGGTTCTACCATGTTCTTCCAAACACGGTATGCTTTTAATCGATATTCTAAAAGCCATTCCGGTTCTTCTTTTTTCTTAGAAATTAATCGGATAATGTCTTCATTAAGACCTTTGGGGATCTTATCACTTTCAATATCTGTTGTGAACCCAAATTTATATTCCTGCTGTTCCAGGTCTTTTGCTAAATCGTCTTCCGTATAATTTGCCATAACTTTTTACTAAACAGAGAAAGATTCTCCACATCCACATGTTCTATCTGCATTTGGATTATTAAAAACAAAACCTTTTCCATTAAGTCCTCCGGAATAATCTAAAGTTGTTCCTATTAAATACAAATAGCTTTTTTTATCTACAACGACTTTTATACCATTGTTTTCTATCTCCTTATCTCCCTCTTTAATCTCATTGTCAAAAGATAATTGATACATCAATCCGGAGCAACCTCCTCCTTCTACCCCTACACGGATAAAATACCCCTCTTTTCCTTCTTCTTTCATTAGCTGTAAAGCTTTTTCTTTTGCTGTATCTGTAACTTGAATCATATCTTTTTTTCTTTATTTAGACTAAATCCAAATAATTTTATGATGCAAAAATACCAAATTTATGGTATTGCACAAAAGAAACAGAACAATTATTTATTAGGAATTGCTAAATACGACCTCTTCATCTTCCACTAATGCTTCACCTCTCATTTTTAAAAATAATTGAATCAGCGCCACAACATCTTTTTCGCAATAAGTTTTGATGCGTTCCAATCCATTTTCTTCTTCATAATAAACCCTTGCGACATCTGCTCCTGAGATATCATCTTTCGGCGTAGGTATATTGAAAACATGGCAAAGCAATGCTAAAGAGGTAAATGCTTTAAAATCGCCAAACTTCCATAATTCCATAGTGTCAATATGCGCGATTTCCCATGGTTTTTTTCCTGCAATATCCAAAATATTGGGTAACTCTATTCCATGAATCAACATTCTTCTACAGATATACGGAAAGTCAAACTCTTTTGCATTATGACCGCACAAAATACTTGAACTATCCGAATAATTATCTTCCAACAATTGCTTGAATTGTCTTAACAAAGTTTCCTCATCATCTCCGTAGAATGACTTTAATCTTATTTGTTTTCCCGTCACTTTTTCATTTACAAATCCAACGGATATACATATAATTTTACCGAATTCTGCATAGATGCTTGCTCTTTCATTATATATTTCTTCTATTGTTTTCTCATCATTTTGCAAGAATCTTGTTTTTGAAGAAAACAATTCTTTGGTCTTTTCATCTGCATCTTGAAACTTATATATTTGAGGCACTGTCTCAATATCTAAAAAAAGTATCTTTCGAAGTGGGAGTTTTTTTAACATCATAACTCTTATTTTTCTATTATTTATTTTTTATAACGATAATGTCCGATTATTTTAAAATCAAAGAGCATATCCTCTATGACTTGTCCATTACCAATATTATGAATGATTAAAGGTCTTTGATTGTTTTCCGCTTTTTTGTTTGAAACAATACCGATATGGGTTACCCCTCCTCCTAAATCCCAACAAACAACATCTCCCGGATGATAACCTTTAGGATTCTGTGTAATAGGTAAAACCCTGCCATATCTTGTAAAAAAAGTCATCAGATTCGGGACACGCCTATGATCTATATTTTTATCAGGTTTTGATAGCCTCCAATATTTCGGATATTTATCAAAATGAGAAGTCATGTCTTCGTGGACTTCCTTCTGTAAATCAATTCCGACTCTTCGATAAGCTCTAATAATTACATCGGTACAAACACCCCTATCCGAAGGGACGTCTCCATTAGGGTAATCAAGTTTAAAGTAAGAAGGATCGTATACGACATGTTGTGATGTGAGTGACAAAGCTTCATCCGCCAATTTTATATAGAAATCATCTTGCCCGGACACCGAGGCGGCAATTAGTAAGCAGGTAATAAAACTTATGAATTTCAACTTCATTGCATTCTTATTAAAATATATTTATCCATTTCTTATCGTTAAAATAATTATTTTTATCATTATTCTCACAATTATTTCTTTAAATCATCGTATTTTTCATTACTAGTGTATCTTTGTAAGCAAATGGAGACTATGTTGGATATAGAAGAAAAAAAAAGAGCAAAAAAACTTCGTTATGACAAAGCGTATTTACGCATGGCTAAAACTTGGTCGGAGCTATCTCATTGTTCCCGAAAAAAAGTCGGTGCATTGATTGTTAAAAACGGAATGATTATTTCCGATGGGTACAACGGTACTCCGAGCGGCTTTGACAATTGTTGTGAAGATGAAAACGGAGCAACACTTTGGTATGTACTTCATGCAGAAGCTAATGCTATTTTAAAAGTAGCAAAATCGACTCATGATTGTAACGGGGCAACACTTTATTTAACATTATCCCCATGCAAGGATTGTAGTAAGCTTATCGTTCAATCAGGGATTAAAGAAGTCGTTTATATCACAAAATATAAAGATTGCAACGGACTGGAATTCCTAGAACGAGCCGGTGTAAAAATTCAACAAATAGAAAACCCTTTTGATGTTTAATAAACAAAATCAATATCTCGCCCCTCTCGCTTTTGCATCTTTTCTGATAATAGGCATTATCATTGGAAAGCATTTTGGAGGTCACCAAACTTTTTTCTCCGAAGGAGAAGGTGGTAATCATCGTTTTTTCAAATTACAAGAAATCATTCAGGTGCTCAACAAACGCTATGTTGACTCTATCAACTCCGAACAGATATTTGAAGAAACCATTTCGGACATGTTGCATAAATTAGATCCCCACAGCAACTATATCCCTGCGGATAAACTCAAAGCAATGAATGAATCCATTAATGGAAAATTCAGCGGTATAGGGATTCGATTTTTCATTATCAGGGATACTGTTGCAGTAACCAATGTTCTTTCGTTTTCTCCTTCTATGACTGCGGGATTAAAAGCCGGAGACAAAATATTAAAAGTTGACACCATTCCGGTAGCGGGACAAAACATTACGAATGAGAAAATCATGAAACTACTCAAAGGAGTAGCAGGAACCAAAGTCAAACTTATAGTTTTAAGAAATAAAGAAAAAAAAGAGATTGAAATTACCAGGGGAGATATACCTATAGAATCCGTTGTTGCTTCTTTTATGATTGATGATGAAAAAGGTTATATCAAAATTGACCAATTTAGCATGACAACAGCTGAAGAGTTTCGTTATGCAGCAAGACGCCTTCTAAAACAGGGTGTCAAAAAACTTATCTTGGATTTAAGAAATAACGGAGGTGGTGTTTTTTCTGCTGCGGTGGAAATAGCAGATGAATTTCTTCCTGCGGGCACCCCTATTGTAGAAACCAGGGGAGCACATTCCAAAAAAGAAGTCTACACAGCAACTCCCAAAGGAATGTTAGAAGATATTGAGTTGGCGGTCATCATTAATAGTAATAGTGCCTCTGCTTCCGAAATTATCGCGGGAGCAATTCAAGATAATGATCGAGGTGTCATTATCGGACGACGTTCTTTTGGAAAAGGGTTGGTACAAACAGATATGACATTGAAAGACGGAAGTAACCTACGGTTAACGATTGCAAGATATTACACACCAACAGGTCGTTGTATCCAAAAACCTTATACGGACAATTATGAAGATTATTATAAAGAGCAGGCTCACCGTTTTGAAAGTGGAGAGATGTATCAAATTGATTCTACCCTGTTAAATGATTCTTTAAAATATACGACTCCGAGTGGTAGAACCGTATATGGAGGCGGTGGAATCATGCCTGATGTTTTTGTTCCGTTAGATTCGGCGGGAGCTTCTTGGTATTTAACCGAACTCCGTTATTCAGGTACCTTTACCATGTTTGCTTTTGACTATATACAAGATAAAAGAAATCAATGGAAGTCCATTACAGAATACATCAATAATTTTAAAGTGACAGATAAAATATTCAATGATTTCATAGAATATGCAAAAAAAGAATTAAAAATCGAACCGATTCAAACGGATATACAGAAGAGTAAGAAGTTAATCAAACAAATGATTAAAGAAGAAATTGCACGTCAATTATGGATGGAACAGGGATATTACCGTGTAAAAATATTACATGATAAAGATATCCAAAAAACCATAGAGGTGCTCGTTGACCATAATTAGAATGAATAAAAAAACCATTCAAATAAAAGAAATTTTTGACCCGTATTATTCTGCACCCATTGAAGTGTGGGACACATTTGCTAAAAGATTAAAAACAGTAACCTTTAATAAAAATGAAGAAATAAAGTTTCCCAATACCACAGAGAAAAAACTATACATTATCAATAAAGGTTCAGCTGGTATTTTTTTATGGAAAGAAAATCATCCGGTATGTATTGATTTGTGCTTCGAGAATGATTTTTTTGGAGACTATTTGTCATTACTTACACAAAAACCAACACCTCTTTATACTGTTTGTTTTGAAGAAACCGAAATGTTTTATATTACTTTTTCAGATTTAATGGATTTATTTGAAAATTCAAAATTCGGTGCAAAAATCGGCAGAATTGCAGCAGAAAGTCTTTTTGTTCATAAGCAATCACAGCAAATTGAATTACTGACACAAACAGCAGAAAAACGATACAAACAATTACTTTCTAAACAACCCCACATTATTCAAAGAGTTCCTTTAAAATACATTGCTTCCTATCTTGGAATTAATGCTGAAAGTCTGAGCCGAATTAGAAAAAAAATCGTAAAATAATTCATTACTTACCATAGGTCAATTTTTATACAAATACTGCGTCTTACCTTTGCTCTAAAATTAAAAGGTAAAACTATGAAAGTAATTAATTTTTTACTCATTCTACTAACAATTGTTTCGTGTTCAACACCAAAAGAAATTGTTAAAAAGAATAATTTATCCCCTCGCATAAATTGTTTAGGCAAAGGAAAATATACTATTGTAATGGATGCAGGTTTAGGTAATTGGTCATTATTCTATAAACCCCTTGCAAATAAGTTGGCAAAAAAATACAAGGTTTGTCTTATTGATAGAGCAGGATATGCAATGAATACAGTAACTACTCAGCCGAGAGATGCTAATACAATAGCCCAAGAAATGGATAAGATATTAATAGAGAAAGGTATTACTAATAACATTATCCTTGTTGGTCATTCCTTAGGTGGTTTGCACGTAAGAATGTATCAATCTCTTTACCCTGAAAAAGTAAAAGCCATAATCTTACTTGATGCTGCCAGTCCAAATCAATTTGAAAGCTTGCCCAAAGAATTTGAAGAATTGAAAAATAATCAAGTAAAATCATTAGATAAAGTGATAAAACTTGCTCAAAAAGATTATTTGAAATATAGCAAAAGTAAGATACCTACTTTTGGTTTACCGAAAGAACTATTGGACGATTATTATGAAATAACCACACAACCTGAATACTACTTTACTATGCAAAAAGAAACGGAATGGTTTAAAAAAAGTCTTAAACAAGTTGGAGAATTAGGTGATTTAGGCAATTTACCACTTCTTGTAATTGGTTCAAAAAACAGTATGAACGAAAGTTTGTTACCCGGGAAAATAAAGAATTATCCATTTGAAAGACATAACAAAACCTGGTTGAAACTACAAAAAGAATTAAGTGCTTTATCCGGTAATTCAACTTTTATTGTGAGTGAAAAAGACCATTACTTAAACGTTACAGATGTTAATTTAGTTTATAATTCAATGATACAATTTTTTAAGAAAAATCAATTATGAAAAAAATTAAACTAAATACTTGGTTATTATTGATATTGCCTCCCTTATTTTTTCTGATAAATAT
>JALWLM010000451.1 GCA_027084145.1 Crocinitomicaceae bacterium
TGATTTCCCCATTTAGTATTGCTTCTTTTGCTGCTGTTTTGTAAGCGGAAATCAATCCCCCAACCCCGAGTTTTACTCCTCCGAAATATCGTATAACTCCAATTAAAACATTGCTCAAGCCAAAAGACTCTATCTGCCTTAAAATCGGCAGCCCTGCTGAGTTGGTCGGTTCTCCGTCGTCATTTGCGCGGTAACGTTCTTTATCTTTGAACCCAATTTTATATGCGTAGCATAAATGCCTTGCTTGTGGGTGCTCTTTTTTCCATTTATGAAGAAGGTTTTGCGCTTCCTCTTCTGAAGAACAAGGAGCGGCAAAAGCAATAAACTTAGATCCTTTTTCTTTATAAACGGAAGAAGAAAATCCCTTTAACTTGTTGTATTTCACATTTTTTCAATTTTAAAGCAACCTTTTTTCTTTTTTTTACGTAGATTTGTATGAATGAAGTCGTTGAAAACCTAAACGTATTAATAATTATGAAAAATACAAAGATACTTCTTTTTGGAATCTGTTTATTGATTACAGGATTTTCTTTTTCTCAACAGACAAGTAAAAAAATGATGCCCGTAACACCTCTTTCGGGAATAGAAAGGTATAAAATAGATTATGAATTGGTTAATTATACATTTGTTGATGGGGACTCAAGTGTACTAAACCTTATTGATTTAGAACATTTTGATGTTGTTCGGAAAGAAAATCAAGATATAGAAATTACCGATTCGGTTACCGGTCTTAAAGTGCTTATTTACAGTAAAGTAAAAGCAAGAGAAAAGAAATCTGTTAATAAATACTAATTACTACAGTTATGAAATATTATTACTTAAATATTTTATTCATTTTAATAGGGTTATATTCTTTCTCACAACCTTATTACCATCCTACAACAGGTATTCAGAATGAATATGTAGGGGCATGTATGGAAACCGTTGGAACAACAGCCGTTTTGTATTATGATGATGGAGGTCCCGGTTCCAATTACTCCAATAATATTGATCTTATATACCGTGTTTTTTGTCCAAGTGTAGCAGGGCACTGTATGCGTGTTACATTTACAAGTTTTGATGTAGAGCCGCCAGGTTGGTTTTTTGGAACAATAATATATGATTATCTAACGGTGGGTAACGGGCCCACTCAAAATTCACCGCTTTTCACAACGCCGCCGGCAGATGCTAGCGGTTACATATATGGTAACCCTTCAACTCCTTTTTCCTATACTTCTACTGATGCAAGCGGATGCTTAACCTTCAGGTTTTATAGTGATGGTTCTGTTACGTATCCCGGGTGGACAGCAACCTTGCAAGCAATTCCTTGTTCCGGAGGGCCCAATGGAACAGATAATAATGACTGTATCAATAGAACCGCACTTTGTGGGGCGGGGATAAGTCTTAACGGAAATTCAACAGGTCCGGGTATTGTTGCAGAGGGTTGTACCGGAAGTACTTGTCCCGCCGGAGGAGAAAACCATAGTAATTGGTATTATATTCAAGCTCAAACAAGTGGAACCATTGATATTACCCTTATACCGAATAATCCTTCGGGAGATTATGATATTGCAGTTTATGGTCCCAATGTAACTTGTTCTAGTTTGGGACCTGCGCTTCGATGTACAGATTCAGGAAATACGGGTAATACCGGACTTGGAAATGGAGCGGCTGATTTCACAGAGGATGTAACCGGAGATGGGTGGGTCGCAAGTATTAATGCAACCGCCGGAGATACATATATCATTATGGTGGATGAATGGACGCCCAATTCCGCAGGCGGATATCAATTAAACTTTGGAGGAACTGCCAGTTTAGATTGTATCATATTGCCAATAGAACTTTCCTCTTTTGATGTTGAGTACGATGTAAATACAGCAACATCCTTGGTAAGATGGACAACGTCATCAGAAAGAGATAATGATTTTTTTGAAGTGGAACGTTCTAAAGACGGTGTTCATTATGAAGTTATTGGAAAAGTCGATGCTGTTGGAAATTCTACTCTTGAGACGCAATATATCTTGGCAGACCCTAAACCGTTTGCAGGGGTTAATTATTACCGTTTAAAGCAAACAGATATAAATGGAAAATCAAGATATTCTGCAATTAAAACAATTAATATTTTAGATGAGAAATATGATGTAATGAGTGTTTTCCCTAACCCGGCGAAAGATTATACGGAGGTTATTTTTAATGGATATAAAAAAGGGAAAGGATGGATGACCGTTAAATCAGTGGATGGCAAAACCATTGTTAATGAAGAAATAGATGTTGTTCCCGGGACAAATAGAATTTATTTGGATTTATCAAGACAGCCTAAAGGGTTTTATCAAGTTCTTGTAAATACAAACGAAAAAAGTCATGTCTCAAGATTGATCATTAAATAAACGATTCTAAATAAAGTTAGAATAGGGATGCTATTTTAGTATCCCTTTTTTCATTTCTTCCAAGCATCAAAAATTCTATTTTGTAACTTAGACATATTCTCTTTTTTCTTGATATGATACTTCATATAAAAAGGACGATTTACTTCAGGTAGTCGTATGGTTAGTAATCTTCCGCTACGATTAATTAATAAATCTTTTGTGTCTTCAGCAAAATAGTTCAACCATTCATCTAAGTTAGAGTTAATTTTACATCCGTTTACGGCAATTATTTCATCTTTTAAAATCAATCCGGATAATTCTGCGGGACTGCCATGATAAACTGAGAGTACTTTAATCACACCTTTTTCTTTAATTGTTTTAAGCCCTAGTTCCCTTTCTGAATAAGAAGGAGAAGGGGTGTGTTGCAACTCTAACCCTAAAGTTTCGAATGCTTCAATTAATATAGACTCAAAAGGATTTGTTCCATGGATATATTTTTCAAAAAAATCGGAAAAATCAAAACCGGAGACTTCTATCAAGGTGTTTTTATAATCGTTTTCAGTGATTCCTTTTCCTTTTATGGCATAGTTAAAATATAGACGTTTGATGACTTCGTCTAAACCGTATTTTCCATTTGTTTCCGATAAGATTTTTACATCTATGCAGAAAGCAAGTAGGCATCCCTCCGTATAAATGGATACTTTTCTTCCGGGGGCTCCTCTTTGATACCCGTCCAGCCAAGTATCAAAAGAAGACTCTGCTACGGAATAATGAAAACGGGCAGGGTTATCAAAGTGTCGTTGAAGTTGTTTTTCCAGTTCTTTGAAATACTGAACTTCGGAAAAAACCCCGCTTTTCAGTAAAAATAAATCACCTTGATACGTTGTGATACCTTCGTAAATATAACCTAATTCAGAATAATTTTCTTGCTTAAAATCATAAGGAAGCATTTCTTGTGGCCGGATAGATTTTACATTCCATGCATGGTATAATTCATGAGAGCTTACGCCTAATAATTCGGCATAGAGTTTTTCAAAAACGGAATAAGAAGGTCCTAATGCGATAACGGTCGATTTTAAATGCTCAACACCATGGTACGCCGGTTGCGTTAATATTTGAAATAAAAAGTGGAACTCTTTTGAAGGAAATTCTGAGAATTTTTCTATTTGTTTATTTGTAAACGCCTGAAAGTCTTTTAATAATTTTTCCCATTTAGGCTTTACCTCTCCATTAAACCAAACGTGAAATTTTACACCGTGAGATTCATAAGTTTTGTGTTGTAACCGGCTAGACGCAATAAAGGGAGAGTCAAATAATTCATCACAATTTTCAACACGAAAAATCTTCGGTTCAACTTGCTCCATTGATGTTGCAATTTGCCAATCGGAAGGGACATTGATGAAAATTTCAACAGGTTGATGAAAAGTTTCTTCCGTATAAAAACAACAATTTACAGGATTAATGTATAGTTGTGTGTCGTATAAAAAAGTAGAACCTGCATTTAGAATCGATGCATGAAAATTATAAGAAAGATGTATTTCCTTGTTGGAAGGCGTTTGAACTTTCCAGGTGTCTTTTTTTATTTTTTTAAAATCCAATTGATATCCGTTTTCATCTAAAACCTTAAAATTTCGAATGAATTTTGCGAAATTAGCTAATTCATATCGCCCCGGACGCCATGCGGGCAATTCTAAAATTGTGACATCTGATAAAACGGGTATGATTGTTTCAATATGGATATATTGTTCGGATAGACTTCCTTTTTGAAATTTAATTTTCATGATTTAATTTTCAATAAATGTTTTGTCAAAGTTAAATGTAAAATCATAAATCTCATTTCTAATTCAACTTTTTATTTATATATCACCTGTTTCTATCTTTGATTCACTCGATTATTCCTAAATTTGCTTATTCGTTGAAAAAAGAGGTTTATGAAAATTTCATACAATTGGTTAAAAGAATACATCAATATTGATTTAGACATTGACACGGTCGCAGAAATACTCACGAATACAGGTTTAGAGGTAGAAGGAGTTGAGAAAATAGAAGGAGTTAAAGGAGGATTAAGAGGAGTTGTTATCGGAGAAGTTGTGGACTGTGAAAAACATCCTGATGCAGACCGATTAAAAGTAACACGAGTAGATATTGGAGATGAAGAGTTGCAAATTGTTTGCGGAGCTCCCAATGTAGCAAAAGGTCAAAAAGTAGTCGTCGCAACGGTAGGCTGTACACTTTATCCTAAACCGGATGAAGCGTTTAAAATTAAAAAATCAAAAATAAGAGGAGTAGAATCTTTTGGAATGATTTGCGCAGAAGATGAATTAGGGTTGGGGAACGATCATGATGGAATCATGGTTTTAGAGGAGAGTGCGATTCCCGGAACTCCGGCTTCGGAGTTTTTTCAATTGGAAGATGATTATTTGATTGAAATCGGATTAACCCCCAATCGTTCTGATGCAATGGGACACATTGGGGTAGCACGTGATTTAAAAGCATTTTTAAATGTGCATGAATCTTCAAATCTTAAATTAAATTTCCCTAATATTTCAAATTTTAATGTAGATGATGAATCCTTGGTGATAGACGTTGAGGTAAAGCAAAAAGATTTATGTCCTCGATATACAGGTCTTTCAATTGCGGGAGTAGAAATCAAAGATTCTCCCGAATGGTTACAAAAAAGATTGAGAAGCATAGGGTTGTCACCCATCAACAATGTGGTAGATGTAACGAATTATGTGATGCATGAATTAGGGAATCCGTTACATGCATTTGACGCGGATAAAGTAAAGGGTAAAATTGTTGTTGAAACAGCAAAGGAAGGAGAAAAGTTTGTTACACTTGACGGAGTGGAGAGAACCTTGACTTCGGAAGATTTGATGATTACTAACGGAAAAGAAAATTTATGTATTGCAGGGGTGATGGGTGGTTTGGATTCCGGGGTTAGTAATCAAACTAAAAACATTTTCCTTGAGGCAGCATATTTTAATCCTGTATCTGTTCGAAAAACAGCAAAAAGACATGGGATTAGCACCGATTCATCGTTTCGTTTTGAGCGTGGAGTGGATCCAAATATGGTTTTATTTGCTCTTAAAAGAGCCGCTTTACTTATAAAAGAAGTTGCGGGAGGAACAGTATCCATGCAAGTTACAGATACACATCCTGAAGTATTTCAAGGACCGAAAATCCAATTGAATTATGACCGTTGTCAAAAGTTAATAGGAGAACAAATTCCTAAAGAAACCATAAAGAAAATCCTTAACGAATTAGATTTTCAAATTTTAGAAGATAAAGAAGAAGGAATAGTTGTCCAAAGTCCGACTTTTAGAGTAGATGTAACGAGAGAAGCAGATTTAATAGAAGAGATTCTTCGTATTTACGGATTTAATAAAATTTCGCTTCCGGAAAAGCTAAATACATCAATCACCTATTCTCAAAAACCGGATTTAGAGAAAATTCAAACAATTGTTTCGGAAATGTTGGTTGGGATGGGCTTTTTTGAAATGATGAACAACTCTTTGACGAAATCAAAATATATTACTGATAGTCAAGGAGATACTGTAAAGCCTGAAAACAGTGTTGCGATTCTAAATCCTTTGAGTCAGGATTTAGACGTTATGCGTCAAAGTATGATTTTTGGGGTTTTGGAAACAGTATTGTACAATCAAAACAGACAAAATCCTAATTTGAAATTGTTTGAGTTTGGAAAAATCTATCAAAAATTTGAAGATGGTTATTTTGAAAACAAACGATTAACTATTGCTATTACAGGGTTAAAACAAGTTGAAAACTGGAATTCAAATAAAGATAAAGTATCTTTTTACACGATTAAAGCTGTAGCTAAAAATATTTTAAAACGGTTGGGGTTGTCCTCTCTATTGAAATTTAAACCGCTAAAGAAATCTTTATTGGAAGATGGACTCCAATGTTATATTTTGAAAAAGAAAGTAGGGGAAATAGGATGGTTGCCTAATAAGATGAAAAAACAGTTTGGAGTTAAAGGAGATGTTTTTGTTGCTGATTTAGACTGGGATGCGGTTATTGAAAGCTTGAAATTCACTTCGGTAAAATACCATGAAATTCCCAAAACATTTGCAGTTAGAAGAGACTTCTCTTTATTGTTGGATGAAAAAGTAAGTTTTTCAGAAATCGAAGAAATTGCAAAAAGTTGCGATAAAAGAATATTGCAAGAAGTTGGACTTTTTGATGTTTATGAAGGGGATAAATTGGAAAAAGGAAAGAAGTCTTATGCGGTTTCATTCATTTTCCAAGACGCAGAAAAGACATTGAAAGATAAACAAGTAGATGCAGTGATGGATAAGATTAGAGTTCAACTGGAAAAGAAATTAAACGCTCAATTAAGATAAATGAAATTTTTCGTTGCGGGAATAGGAACGGAAGTAGGGAAAACGGTGGCAAGTGCTGTTATCGCCGAAGCACTCCAAGCATATTACTGGAAACCGATACAGGCAGGGGACTTAGAAGACAGTGATTCAATAAAAGTAAAGCGATGGACACAAAACGTGGTCGTTTTAAAAGAAAGATATTGTTTGTTTCAACCGATGTCACCTCATGCAGCAGCAAAAATAGATGGAATAGAAATTAAAAAGGAAGACTTTCAATTACCGGATGTAGAAGGAAACCTTATTGTAGAAGGTGCGGGAGGTTTAATGGTTCCGATAAATGAACATGGTTTTTTGATGTTGGATTTGGTAGAATACTTTGATCTTCCTGTTATATTGGTTTCAAGAAATTATTTAGGGAGTATCAATCACACTTTATTGTCGGTGGAAGCTTTAAAAAACCGAGGAATTTCGATAGCGGGTATTTTATTTAACGGTGAAGAAAACAAAGAGACAGAAAGAATCATTTTAGAATACTCCGGGCTTAAAAAGATAGGACGAATTCCACAAGCTGATATAATAGACAAATCCTTTGTTATAAAGCAAGCCGGTCAGCTAAAACAATTATTAATAAACTCATGAGTTTATCCGAAAAAGACAGAAAATATGTTTGGCATCCCTTTACCCAACATTTTACGATAGGAGAACCTCTTGAAATAATCTCTGCTAAAGGGGTTTATCTTTATGACAGTCAGGGTCGGTCTTATATTGATGCAAATTCTTCATGGTGGGTTAATACACATGGACATGGACACCCTCATATAGGAAAGGCGATTTCTCAGCAATTCCAAGAAATGGATCATATTGTTTTTGCCGGGGCAACCCATCCTAAAGCAGTGGAATTAGCGTCAAGGATTGTGGCATTAATGCCGAATAATTTAGAAAAAGTATTTTTTTCAGACAATGGTTCAACAGCCGTAGAGATTGCCATGAAGATGGTGATACAATATTTTTATAACCAAGGAAAAAAGAGAAATAAATTTATTGCAATTAACGGGTCATATCATGGGGATACTTTCGGAGCAATGTCCGTAGGACAACGAGGATATTTTAATAAACCTTTCGAGTCTCTATTTTTTGATACGACTTATATTGATTTTCCGGAAAAAGATAATGAGGAATATGTTTTAAATCAAGTGAAAGCATTTTTGGAAAAAGAAAATTACGCAGGGTTAGTTGTGGAACCACTTGTACAAGGAGCAGCAGGAATGAGGATGTATAGTGCTTATTTTTTAGATGAATTAATTAAACTTTCCAGGCAAAAAGGGTTAAAAATCATCTTTGATGAGGTCATGACGGGGTTTGGAAGAACGGGTAAAATGTTTGCCATGGATTATTGTCATGAAAAACCTGATTTGGTCGCGTTGTCGAAGGGTTTAACTGCAGGGGTAATGGCTTTGGGTCTTACGGTTGCATCCAATGAAATCTATGAAGCTTTTTTGTCAGATGATATAGGAAAAGCATTATTGCATGGGCACTCATTTACGGCAAATCCTATTGCTTGTGCAGTTGCTTGTGCAAATCTGGATCTTTTTGAAGATAAAGAGACATGGGAAAATATTAAACGGTTATCCTCATGGCACCAAATGTTTCAAAAAGAATTAACCGACTATCATTTTGTTGAAAAAGTCCGACAGCGAGGAACGATTCTAGCGTTTAACATTAAGCAAACAGAAGATAGTTATTTCTCAGATATAAAAACAAGAATTTATCATTTTCTTTTGAAAAAAGGTGTTTTATTAAGACCTTTGGGGAATGTCATCTTCTTTAACCCTCCATACAGTATTTCAAAAGAAGAATATAATCAAGTTAAAACCGGCATTATAGAGTTTTTAAATCAATTATGATTTTATCAAACGAAGCACTTGTTCTTTATCTTTTTGATAAAGAATAGAGAAAAGAGCTGTTGTCGCAATAACATCATTTTCAGCACGATGAAATGTTGTTGATTTAATATTTAAGTGTTTGATAATATTAGATAGTCCGTATGATGGTGATTCCGGAAAAATCTTTTTAGAACATTGAATGGTACATAATCGCGATGAAGAAAACCGAATACCGGAACGGAGGAACTCTTTTTGAACGATTTTATAATCAAAGGAAACGTTATGAGCTACGAAAACAGTTTTATCTAAAAAAGAGAGAATTTTATTTGATAGATGAGAAAAAGGAGGTGCTTTTTGAACCATTTCATCAGTGATACCGGTAAACTTTTGAACAAATGGCTGAATTCCTTTTTCGGGATTGACTAACGACGTGAATTTATCCACTACTTTATTTTCTTTAGCATCAAATTTATAAATAGCAATTTCAGTTATTCGTGAATCTGCAACTCCTCCTCCTGTGGTTTCTACATCACAAATAGAAAAAATCATCGTTTAATTTTTTTTGAAAAAAAGGATCCGATTTTTTCAGAAGTTTTTTTCAGTAAGTCAAAATAGAGAACAAAATAGCCAATGAAAACCATTACCCACAATACTAAAACATTTGCATACAATGTTCGGAAAAGTTTTCCAAAAAACTTTTTGTAAGGAGCATAAAGATGAGCATTAAAAAAGGCATCACTCTCAGGTATGGCATACACAGGTTCGTAATTCCTTAAAAGTTGATTTTTTGCAAAGATAAGTTTGCGAGTATCATACGTGTTTCTTACAATTTTAGACAAAGCATCATTGGTATATTTTTTATGCAATTCCGCATAATTTTCTTCTCCTGTTTTATTAATAAACTCTTCAATTTTTAAATCGGCTTTTTGAATTTTGTTTAAGTAAATTTGTTTAAAGTTGGATAAAATATTTTTAAATTTTTTGACATCTTCTTTTTGAGAGTCGAGAGATAATGGCGGAGGGCAGTTTTTACAAGAAATTTCAAGACTTTTTATTTCTTTTTGTAGTTCATCATTGAAAATCTCTGGCGCATTCTTTTTTTCACGAACAGATTCCAAAAGATCATACATTTCAGGAAGCCAAAAATCATGTTTCCATTTAGCGTCATATTTTTGAATTTTTGCATCTAACAGGGGTTTTTCCAAGTTGTTGAAAGCAACTTGTTCTACAGCTAATGCCTCATACGCCCACCTCGAAGGCATCATGTTTCCAATGAAAGGAACTTCGACAGCTTTTGCTATAATCGGATGTAGCTTGTCAAATTTGACAATTGCTCCACTGAATAATAATTGGGGAATAATAACGATAGGTAAAAAGAGATAAATAATTCTTGCAGATTTAAAAGCAGAAGAAATATTGAGTCCAATAATATTAGCTAACAGGAACGTAGAAAAAAGTATCAACCAAAACTCTAAAAGAATTCCATTAATTTCTAAGACAGAGTTCGTAATAACAACATACATTAATGATTGAAGTAATGATACAAAAAATAAAATAGTAATTTTAGATAATAAATAACTATGCCTGGAAAGTTGAATAAAATTTTCCCGAATTAGAATTTTATTGTCTCTAAATATTTCCTCTGAAGAAACTACCATTCCTATAAATATCGAAACAACAACAGAGATAAATAGAAATTGAGGAATATTTTCATTATGGAAGAAAGAGTATTGAAAACCCTCTTCCGTAAGATGATATCCTTTAATAAAAAAAGATAAAAAGAAGGCAAGAAATGGAGCAATGAGGGCGTTTAGCAAAAGATATTGAGTGCTGTGTTTTTTACGTGTGATATCTCGCCTAAGATATGTTTCCCATTGATAAATAGCAGGGGGAGGAGGGATTGTTTTTATTTTTTCCGGAGAAAATCTTTTAAAAGTATAT
>JALWLM010000452.1 GCA_027084145.1 Crocinitomicaceae bacterium
GATGTAAACGCGGTTGCTATATTCAGCTGTGGCAAACCAAGATAAAGGTTCTGGCAATTCAAGTTCTGATTGAGACCATTTGGATAATTTAAATGCTCTGGTAAGATTATTGTTTTCCGATTTATATTGAACGTATCCGGGTATATTATTTTGTTTATCCGGAATTTCAAATGTTATAGAATCACCAGTATTTTCTACTACATTTGCATTAGTTTCTTCCTTTTCTAAATAACCTTCAGAGTTTAATTTATAATCTACAAAAACTACATTTCCAGATTCTGTAAAACCTCTCCCACTAATAGTTATTCTATCTGAATCGGATATTCCAGTTTCTTTAGAAATTTGTGATACAAATGCGTCGTAATTACCTGTTACAGCCTTATATAAATCAAGATGACCGTTAGTATTTGCGAATAACCAGAAGCTATTTTTAAATCTTACATTATCCAATACACGGGAAATTAATTTTTTATAGTTATCCTGTGGGTATTTTGATGCTACTAAAGCAATTGCTCCTGTAACGTGTGGAGTGGCCATAGAGGTTCCTGCCCACGAAGCATATCGTGGAACCCATATTCTTCTTCCTGTTAATTGACCTACTGTTATATCATCTAAATAAACTCCATCATAAGTAATACTATAATCTGTTTTCAGTTCAAATTTTAATTTAAAGTCTGCTGTTTTATAATCATCAGGTATATCTATTTCTATAGGTTCAATAGAATTTCCTGATGTTTGGAAAACTTTATCCCAAATGGAACCACCATCTTTAGAAAAGTATACATTGAAGAAATCAAAATTTTTTTCTGTATTTATATTTGCATAAAAATACGCACATGCTCCATTACTTAATCCGGATAAATCAAGAGAATTTACAAGTTCTAAATTATAGGTAGAATTATTTTCATAATTACCATCAGGGGTATCAGTCCATGAATAATTTTTGCTGTAATACCATTTATCCGTTATGGCCCAATCCCCATTCCATAGATTAGAACTATCCTGTGTAACTTCATCGAAAAATATATCTGCTGAACATTCTTTTATTTCTTTTCCTTTTACAGTGCTCAGGATATCGAATCCAGGAGCAAAAATATCAACATTTTTATATCCCCAATTGGAAAACCAAGTAGCTCCTATTATCTTTTTATTAAAATCAGCTGCAGATGCACCTACACATACGATATTATCAAAATTGTAACTACATGGATACATAGGCATAAAATCGTTGTTTATATTTTCATTTCCTGCAGCTGCCACAAGAATAATACCTGCATCTTTTAAACCTTTTATCGCATCTTCTAGAGCTGGATCGTTAAAATATCCTCCCCACGAAGCATTAATAGCAACAATATTAACGCCCCTATTTTTCAAAGATATTATGTAGTCAAAAGCATTCAATATATAAGAATCATATAAATATCCATTACTATCTGCTATTTTCGCTGGAAGAATACTAATTTGCCAGTTTACACCTGCCACTCCCTCATTATTATTACCTACTGCCCCTATTATTCCAGAGACATGAGTTCCATGAGGAATACTATCCAAATCCATAGGATCGTTATCATTGTCTCCAAAGTCATATCCGATACAATCATCTATGTATCCATTGTTATCATCATCTACTCCATCGGTTCCATTACATTCCAGATCGTTATGCCATATATTATTTTGTAGTTCTGGACTTTTATAATCAACTCCTGTATCAACCACCGCAACGACAATGTTCTTAGAACCTTTAGTAATATCCCAAGCCTGAGGTGCATTTATGTCGAGGTCATCTTCGTTGTTTAGCCCCCATTGTTTGTCGAAAAAAACATCATTGGGAATTTCCAGAATCTGTCTTTTCCAGTTAGGAGAAACGTATTCCACATTCGGATTATTTTGCAAAATTTTTATCATTTCTGGAACAGACAGGTTATCGGAATGGAGAAGTAGTATTCTCTTATCAAAGTTAAAATTTTTCAAAATTTTAATTCCTTTGGAAGTTAAAAATCGCCTCTCAACAGCAGAAATGCTTTTTTTAAACTTAACAATAACTTCACCTTTCTTGTACTCAAATCCTTTTTTGATAGATAAAGACTTCAAACCTTCGAGAAGATTACCATCAAGCTTATTTCCTTTTAGAGCAAAATTCCCGAAGCTATGTTTGATTGTAGATGGTGGAATTTTTTTGCTTTCATTATCCACAATTGCCAGAGAAGAAGACACAAAGAAAGAAGTAAATAATGCCCCAAGAGTTATCTTCGCTAAAGGTTTCATTTTAGATCCCCCCAACTTAAAGATATTAAGATTAGTATTGCTATTAATTATAATACAACTTTTATAACACATACCAGCTTTTTGGGATAAATATTCTTTCGTAAGTTTTCAGAGCAAATCTGTCTGTCATACCTGCAACATAATCAACAGCTGCCTGCTTAGGCTCATATTCCCCCCATAG
>JALWLM010000453.1 GCA_027084145.1 Crocinitomicaceae bacterium
CTTTGAGTAAAACTTGCACTTCAATATCTTCTAAGGCAGTTTCTGAAAAAATTTCCTTTTCAGAAAAATTTTCTTTTTTTATATTTTTTTCTTTTTTATTCTCAGTAGTATTCTTAGTAGTATTCTTAGTAATAGTTTGTCCCTTTTGGCCTGTCAAGTTAGTCCCATTAGTCCCATTCAGTTTGTCCCTTTCGTCCAAACTAGTTTGGTCTTTTTGGTCTAACTTGTTTGGCTCTAAATATAGTTTAAGAGTTTTTTCAAACTCATCCCAATCAATTTGACCCAAGACCATGCCAGTTTGAGCTAGAATTGTCAAACCGTTTATCTTGATCCCCATAACCTTGCTACATCCATCACTAACCGAGACACGATCCCCTGCCCGACAACGCACCAAGTTCTCATAAAGTGGAACAAGTAAAGCCAAATCAAAATCTCTTTCAAACCAGCGCTTTAAGAGATGTTTATCTCTTGTAAGCTTGAATGTATGTGAGGGGGACAAGTAAAGGTAGCCTTTCTGTTTGGCTACAGATTTACGACATTGAAATCTCTTCACATCATTGATCCGGACGCACCTTTGTTCCAAATCAAAAGATGCAGTCGTCAGAGCATAACCATCTGCGAATACAAGATCTTCATCGTGCTGTTTTTGGTTTCCCTCAAAATACCGGTAGATCAAAGGTACGATATCTAAAGTAAAATAGTTGTTTTTGCCAAGCTTTTCCCAATACAATGAAGAAAAGTGCAATCCCAATGGCATTTTATCTACCTCATAATAATATGCTTTTGGTCTATACCCTTTTTTACGAAGCATCACTTTTTCAAGATACTTTTTAGGTAATGTTTTAATCACTTCATTTTTCGGTATCTTTTTGATCAACTCCACCCTCCGTAGGCAATTGTATAAGATCATCCAGATCACACTGAAGGATAAATGCAACCTGCAGCAATAACTCCAAGCTGGCTAACTTTTCCTTTTTAGTAAATGTTGCAGAAAGATATGAATCTGCTTTCCCTAACCTATTGGAAAGTGCTTTCATTGTCATTTTTTGATCTTTTGCAATTCGTCTGATATTTGTATAAATAATTCTGTTTGACAATAGATTTTTTTTAATTTTCTGTTTTCCCATACAGTACCACACCTATTCATTTTGGAGAAAATCCGCATAATCTTCATAAGAAATATTTCTCTTCTTAAATTCCTCTTTAATTTTTGCAAGTGCTTTTTTCGTTATCTGTCCCAAGCTGCTTTCAGTAAGCTTGATTCCATATTGTGTCGAAAGTACAGATTGGATTTCCCCAAGAGTTGCATCAAACCTATCTGAACACTTTACCCCCATCCTCATCCCCTGACTCTCCTCAATCAAACGCTCTTCATGCTTCCTTGCCAACTCTCCCCATGCAAGATCCCAAAATTCATCTCCTTTAAATTCAAGTACCTTTTTATATTCCTGTGAGACGGAAGGAAGCCCATGATAAACAGAAATTATCGACAAAGGAGAAAGTGATAATATCGGATTTGTGATACTCCCTTTTAGCTCAATTAAATATCCCTTTATTTGTAAAACATCTTTAAAATTCAATGCTTTTCTGCCTTGATCCAATAGAGTTATGATATTGTCACGGAAAACAATAAAGTCTGATGCAAGATATGCTTGCTCCGATACCGAATGCGCTTCAGAATCATCATGCCCCAAAATACGGCCGATAAAAATATCTACAGCCTCTTGAAGAAGATCATCAATATCTACAATACCAGAGGTATTTATACAAAACTGCTTCTTAACAATATCCAAAATACGGACATACTCTTCACGCTTCAACGTAAAAAATTTTCCATTTATGTTGTTCAGCCGTATTTGGCTTGTTTGGTCGTGAAAAACAATGCCGTTTGCCAGATCAAAAAGCAGCTCTTCATCTTGAATATCGCTTGAGGATTTGTAATATTCAAGCGTTCTCTGAAATACAGAATCATCAACACTATAGCCATATGCATTTCCATACCCTGAAAAATAGGAGACAAAAAGTTCTGAGACAATTGATCGCTTAAAATCAAAGTTCTTATCAGGAAGCAACCAAGAAATGTCGATATAGCGCAAAACCGTACGCAATAGTTCCACTGAACTTTTACATGATTCTATTTGTGCATCTAAAAATTTCTCAAAATCTGTTGTATGCTCACAATGTATATCAAGTTGCAGCACAGTCTCTTTGTCCTTATGGATAGAATATTTCACAAAATTGCGCAAGTTAATTTTTGTATATCCCATTTCATTACCATTGATAATCATAATGCACTTCCCAATTAAAACATATTGACAATGGTTACATATCAATACTTAATAAAAAATTAAATATTTAAGAAATGGTAAATAATTACACATGCTTAGATCTATTATATGCAAAAATTGTCATAAAAATGTCAAACTGTAAAATATGATAAAATAAT
>JALWLM010000454.1 GCA_027084145.1 Crocinitomicaceae bacterium
TTATATATACGGTCATAGATATTAATGAAACTTCGTGAGTATCAAAAGGATATTTATTCACAAATTATCTCATCAGAAGAAAATCTCCTGTGTCAGCTCGACACAGGAGGAGGCAAAACACATATTATTGCTAGTTTATCAAAAAATCATAGAAAAATTATTGTTGTTGCTCATAGAAATATACTTGTAAAACAAGCGAGTAAGATGTTAGCAAAATTTGGAGTAAAGCATAATACTATATCTAGTAAATACACTAGAAAACTTTGCGGTAAAGAGCATAAGTCTCTTGGAATAGATATGCTAAACAGTAGTAAAAACAAGTTTGTAGCATCTATAGACTCTATCATCTCAAGATACAATAGAGGCTTATTGAAAATCGATATGGAAGCAGAGTATATTTTACTTGTTGATGAAGCTCATCATATGATAGAAGATAATAAATGGGGAAAACTTTTACAAATCTTTAAAAATTCACGCATAATTGGCTTTACAGCTACTCCCTGCCGATTGGATGGTAAATCCCTTTCTGTTAAAAATGGTGGAGTGTTCGACAAGCTAATTCAAGCTAAAACTCTAAAAAAAGAAAGCATGAGAACACTCATAAGTCAAGGCAATATATCCGATTACAAATGTTTTTCAATCCCTTCTCGAATAGATGAAGATAGTTTAAAAATGGGAAAAAATGACTACACATACAACTCCTTATGTATCGAAACAGGAAAAGTAACTTTGCAAATGGCAGGAGACGCAATAGAGCATTACAAAATGTTGGCATATGGTAAGCAAGGAGTTGTCTTTTGTGTATCTATAGAGATAGCGAAAGAGGTAGCGAAACAGTTTAAAAAAGCAGGTATTCCATCTGCTTCTATTCACTCAAAAATGGGTAATGCAGAGGCTTCTCGTATCTTTGACCTTTTTGAAAAAGAGGTTATTAAAGTGCTTGTAAATGTTGATATGATAGGAGAAGGTGTAGATGTCCCAAAAATAGAGGCTCTTATTATGCTTAGAAAAACGGCTTCATTTGGACTGTTTCGTCAGTGGGTTGGTCGCTCATTACGAATAGAGGAATCTAAAGAGTTTGCGATTATCATCGACCACGTGGGGAACATACAGACTCATGGGCTTCCTGACAAGCATATTGATTGGAGTTTAGAGAATCCTTATGAAGCACAAAAGAGTAATCTTATTCCTTGCCCTAATTGTAATTTTATTGTCAATGCGTGGGATTTAGAGTGTCCTGAATGTGGAGAGATCCTCCGACTAAACGGAGAGCTAAGTCAAATAAACATGAAGTATCTTGATATGAAGCTTATCGAGATAAAACGAAATGAAGCAGAACAGATAGAACTAGAGAAAAACAAGAGAGAAGCAGAGGAGTTAAAATTTAGAACAGAAATTGAGCTTCATTCTGTAAATACTTCAATGTTTGGAAGTCTAGTGGAAAGGAAGATACATGACATTAAGCTTTGGTTCTGCGAAGTCATAAACAATGAGTTAAATGTGTCTATTGCTGAAATAAATACATTTTTTAGAGAGAATAGTAATGAGTTCTTCTTAAGAAATTTTACGCTTGTTGATAAAGTACAAAACAATAAACAAAAAGTCATAAATGAGTTTAGAAAATGTCAAAAATAGAATTAATACATGGAGACGCACTAAAGATTAAAACAAGTGCTGAGTTAATCTTTACTGACCCACCTTTTGAGATGAATGGTCAAGATTTAAAAATTGCATTTGACAATGTAGAGTGTAATCATTTAGTATTGATTTGCACGATGAAACAATATTCAGAGTTGATTCAATGCACTGAATGGTCGCTGAATTTTGATTTAGTCTTAAATCATGTTGTGCCTAAAAAATCAAAATCAATCCATCAACCAAATTACACACATTCAAATGTGTTCTATCTTACTAAGCCAAATACTAAATCAATTTTTAATAGGAAACTTAGAGAGCGTTCAGATACATTTGAAAGTAACGGATATTTTCCTAGTATTGTTCACGCACCGAGGGAAAATCTACAAGAGCATGGTATGAGTAAAAATGAAAATGCGATGATTGATATTTTGGGTTGTTTTGATGCAGAAATAGTTTGCGACCCTTTTGCAGGGAGTGGAACAACAGGATATGCTTGTTTGGAATTAGATAAAAATTGTATTTTAATTGAATTAAATTTTGATACATACGAGAAAACCAATAAGAAATTTTCTTTTTTAGCTGGAGAATATTAAATGCCACTTGATTTACTAGAATACAATCTGATAAAAAAAGAAATGTGGCATTTGCCCTTGTAATACTTCAAAGAAGAATGGCATCAAGCACATATGCGCTTTTAAAGTCCCTTGAAAGGAGAAAAGAAAAACTGGAAAAAATTCTTAAGGGAGGCGAAAGACAAAAAGATATTCTTTTTGATGATTATGAAGAAATAGAGGATATAGAAG
>JALWLM010000455.1 GCA_027084145.1 Crocinitomicaceae bacterium
CCAATAATATGTATGATTTTATCCATAATCTAATTAAAAAGAGAATCAAAATCCTTAAATCTTATTCCTTTTTGATCTTTTTCAGAAATAAATTCGGGTTTTATCTTCCAATCAATATTTAACTCTTCATCTGACCATAAAATGGTTTGTTCACTTTTGGGAGCATAAAAATTCGTGCATTTATAACAAAAAATCGTATTTGGTCGTAATGTAATAAAACCATGAGCAAATCCTTCAGGTATCCAAAATTGGAATTTATTCTCTTCTGTCAATTCTATTGTGAAATGTTGTCCGTAAGTAGGAGATGATTTACGAAGGTCAACCGCAATATCTAAAACAGCACCTTTTACAACTCTAACTAATTTTCCTTGAGCGAAAGGCGGGTTTTGAAAGTGAAGACCGCGAAGTACTCCTTTTTTTGAAAGAGATTCATTATCTTGTACAAAAGAAATTTCTTTTCCTATTATTTCATTGAATTTTTTCTGATTAAATGTCTCCAGAAAATAGCCCCTGTCATCACCAAAAACATTGGGTTTTAAAATCAAAAGATCTTTTATCGGTGTTTTTTCAAAATTCATTCGTCCCCTTTTTTGAATATAAAACGCAGTAATTTTCTATACCATTTATTCTTTTTTTCTTCTTCTTCAAAAACATTATTATCATCTAAATATCCATTTCCTCCGTAATTTCCATAACCATATCCATAACCGTACCCATACCCATACCCCGATTTTGTCATTTTTACACCATTTAGAATAACATTTAACGAGGTTAACTTCTGAACATCAAACAACTCTTTAATCCTTGCTGCAAAGCTACGTCTTGAATAATGAGACTTAAAAATATAGATAGGAATATCAGACTCCGTTAATATACGAACTCCATCAGAAACCAATCCAATAGGAGGGTTATCAATGATAACAACATCATATATTTTTTTCAAATCTTCTACAATATTTTTAAACCTCTGACTTAAAAGCAATTCTGAAGGATTGGGAGGAACCGGGCCTGCAGTAATGAAGTCAAAGTTTTCCAATTGAGTAGACTGAACACAGTCTTCAATGGTTGTTTGCCCAACAATAAGAGAACTCATCCCCACAGTATTATCTACACCTATACCGAGATGGACTTTAGGTTTTCTTAAATCTAAATCTAAAAGTATTGTTTTCTTTCCTGACATTGCAATAATTCCCGCAAGATTAAGTGCTACAAATGTTTTTCCCTCTCCGGATATTGAAGATGATATTGCTATCGTCTTATAATCAGGGTGAATATAACTGAGATTTGTTCTAATTTTTCTCATCGCTTCCGCTAATGAAGACTTGGGAGCTTCTGCAACAACAAGCTTTGAATACTCCATTTTATATCTAAATAAAGGAACTGCTCCTAAAATAGATGCTTTTTCAGGGAGAACTGTTTCTAAATCTTCTAAAAGATTAATTTCATTAAAGGTAAGATATTTTAGTGTCATGATTCCGAGACCTAACAAAAAGCCGAAAAAAATAAATCCACCATAAACTAATTTTTTATCAGGTTCTATAGGGGTGTCCGGTATTTTTGCTTTTTCCAAAATCCTGTTGGAAGAAGCATATCCTGCATTAGAAATAGCATAAAGCACTTTTTTCTCGGTTAACAACACGAAATATTTCTCATTAAGGTCTTGAATATTTTTCAATCGATTGTATTCCATTCTTTTTTCAGGAAGAGAAAACAACTTTGCTTGTAGTTTTGATATTTTATCTCTAAGAGCATAAATATTCATCAATAATCGATTCTCAATAACTGATATACTTTTTTGAATGACATTAATTTTTGAAGCTATCTTTTTCTTTAATAGAATTACTTGTCCATTTGTTTCCGTTACTTTATAAAGTAGATTTTCCTTTCTGTCTAATAATTCATGTAGCTCTTCTATTCGTTGTATAAGAGATGATTCATATCCTCGACCTAACATTTCGGGTAGCAGTTTGTAAACATCAACACTATTAGGGTTTGATGACAAAAGTTCATGCGCAATTCGCAATGAACTCAGTTCATTTTCTTTTTCAAATAAAACATCCTGAAGTTCACTGATTTGTTCAGTAATATTCGTTGTAACATTTTCCGGATCGGGTAAATCAGACTTTTTTTGAAACACCATTAAACTGTCTTTTGATATTTTTAATTCTTGTGAAAGAGAGTCTAATTGTGAATTAATAAATTTTAGTATGTTCTCTGAACTTTTACGTTGGCTTTCCACATCAAAATCAATAAATGCTTTTGATACAGCCATTGTGATATCTTTACATAACTTTGGAGTATGATGTTTAAAAGATATTTGGATTGTTTTTGCATTAATTTCTATTGGAACGACTTTCAGACCTTCTTTTAATTGTTCTGTTAATGATGCCAAAGTATTAAACGTAAAATAATATTCATGACCTTTTAATTCTTCCGGTTT
>JALWLM010000456.1 GCA_027084145.1 Crocinitomicaceae bacterium
ACTCGTATCCTAATTCGTTTGCTAGCTCTTTAAGTGATTCAGTTTTACCGATTCCTGGTTTACCTGCTAATGTTGGAACTTGTCTAACTTTTCCAGCTTCTTGTGCTAACAATTCAAATTTAACTAATTCAATTGCGTCTTTCATACTCATTTTGTTGTTTGCTATTAATGCCATAATATTTCTCCTATTTGATTTTATTGTTTACCGCATTCATAGTTACCTAGAACGCACGATTTTAAAATGACAAAAAAGATAGTTTATAGACATATCTAGGTCTCTTGTTTATGATTTATGATCTTCGATCGATACCTTATCTAAGTCCGATAGTTGAAAAATGTACTTAGCATCAAAGTTATCTGAATAAAAAGTTATTGATAACAACTCCTCGATCTCGATTTTATTAACAGCTATCTCGCTAACTATAGTTCTAGCAATTCCTGCTAACATATCAACAAAATCAGTTGCATCATCTATTACTGTATATCTTTGGCTGATCTTAGCAACCTCATCTTTGCTAATTAAATGACTAGGCACTACTGTGCTGTGATCAAATTGATCAACAACATCTTGCATTAGCTTAATTGTGTGCTTAGTTAAAGCACCTTCAACTTCTATCTCTGCGTGATAACTCCCGCCTTCGAATTGTCTCGTAGCAGGGTTAAAAATTGTTACTTCGAATTTTTCATGTATTACAGTTCTCATCATCTTGTCCTTTATTTGAAATTTTCTTTTAGATATGCGATTAACGAGTCTCTAGTTTTCGCTACCATAAAGAATTGTGCATTATGTACGAATACAATATTCTCAGGTAACGGATCAACTACTTTAATTGCTCTACCTCTTTTAGCAAACGGATCATCTTTCAGCGCAACCGTTTGTGCAGACCATTCGCCAGTTTCTGGTTTGTGTCTAATAATCGCATCAACTTTATCGAATTTTGGAATGTTGAAAATAACTTTCCACCATAAAGATTTTGCATCTTCCATATTATCAGGAATCTCTAGCACTTCAAACTCATCATTACTATCTAGTTTAAAGCTTTCTAGTTTTTCCATTTGTGCTTGCGCACTAAGTGCAGCTTCAGAATCTTTTTTAATTTTCATAAAGATATTAGATGTAAGTTTCTCCGCTTTATAAAAAGCTATATTTTGTTTTTTATGTTTATATGAATCATCACTATTTAAATTGTGAATAACCCATGCATAGTCTCCAGGTTTGAAAGGTTTTATACCTATATCGTTTTCATCAACCGCTTTGATTACTTCATCTAGCTCTTCTTCTATCAATTTATTAATCATCTCTTGTTCTTTCAACCAGTTCCAAATCATACCTGCTGAACTCACAGGCATCTCGCTCGCTGTAAACTGGTGATGATCAAAATAAAGATTTTCAGAGTCAAATTTTCTACCAACATCTAATACGAATACTTTGCTATTTGAATTAGTTTCTAACACTTTAGATTTGATTTCTTCTACGTCCGCTTGATGCGGAACTCTAATTGTATAAAATTCACCCTCAACAAAAGTATTTAGTAATGCGCTTGCAGTTACTTCGTCTGCGTGAAAATCACCCCAATGTGTAATAATAACATAATTACATTTTTTAATTTCATTCATAATTTCTTCTACGTTCAATTCTTTTACATTTTCGATTGTTGTTACTAACATAATTTCTCCTTGATTGTTTTTTTTATTTTATTGTTTACCGCCTTCTAGGCACGTGTTTCTAGCTTACTTGATACCGCGCTAGCTAGATAATAAGGCGCACGATTTAAAAAAATAATTAACATCGTTCCAAAATTGTTCATAATCTGGATGTTGTATCTCTTTACCTACAAGTACTTCGATTTTGTTTGAGTACCTTTTAAGATCTTCATCCGATAATGTTTTTATTTTTTCCGTTGTCTCCCACTGAGTATTTCTAAACTTATCTTTTACCCAAGATTTTTTTTCACTAATTTCCCAGTCAAGTGATGCTAGTTCCTCAGCTATTTCGCTTCTGACTTTTTCAATATTTTTATCAAAGCCGCTTTTTTCTAGCAACTTATTATATACGCTTTCGATAACATTACCATTTTCATCAAATATAAATTCTTTATATTTATCTAAATCAAATCCTTTAGGAAATATATAAATTTTCTTTCCCCAAGGTTTGCTAGCTTCTTCTCTTCTGTGTTTTGCATACGCTTTCGCACTAATTGGATTATAACCGCTTCCAAACATAATTACTCCTTTTTTATTTTATTATTTTAATATCATCAAAATTGTTAACTTGGTCAGCTAATTTACTAAAAACTTCAAACATCTCGTCTTTCAGTTTCTCGTTTCTTAGCTTTTCCTCAACTTCTGCTTCCCATTTGCTAATCAATTCAGGTAATTTATTCTCTCTAACATCTTTTATACTTTCAATAATTTCATTTACCGAATCGCCTTTAATCA
>JALWLM010000457.1 GCA_027084145.1 Crocinitomicaceae bacterium
AAATAAAGAAAAAAAACGTAGTTTTGTTTAATGTAAATTTTAAAATAGCATAAGATATGTTGGATAATTTTTCTCTAATTTTTAAGAAGTACACAGTTCCGTTTTTGTTTTTAGTTATAGGCCTGTTATTAGTTTATACAGGGATCACAACGAATCAAGGTTTAGTTTATATGTTTGCTTCAGGGGCAGTTGTTTTAGCCGGATTATTGATAATTGTTTTCAGCTCAGGTTCTTTACGTTCAAAAACAATAGCAATGATAGGTGCTGTATCAGGAATATTAGGAGTTGTAACATTGGCTTATTCTTATAAAGAAGTTAAGGATACCAATGAATATATGGCAAAATATAAGTATGTAAAATCGTTAGCTATTCAAAATTTACAAGATGTTCGTTATGTTCAAAAAACATATGCAGAGAAAAACGGGAAGTATATTTCTAATTGGGATGATTTTGTAGATTTTGTAAAAAACGGAAAAGTGCCGTATGTAGAATCTTCAGGAAGTGTTCCAAATAGAAAAATCACGGTTGAAGAACGTGCTTACTTGTATGGAGACAATCGACCTATAGATAAAGATATGACAGAAGAAGAAGCATACCGTTTATCTTTATGGAAAGAAGGACCTAATTGGTCTAAAGATTTTGCTAATTTTAGAAGAGATACATTGGAGGTAAGTTTGATGAAACTCAAATTTCAAAATCCATCTTATGTAGAAAATAGAAAGAAAAAAGGTTTTTATCCGTTTAATCCGGATTCTTTACCGGTAATCCCTTACACAAAAACAAAATGGGATTTGAAAACAAAAGATTCAGTGAAAGTGGGAGATATTGTATTCCCTACATTGAGAATAGAAGGTTATATTCCTTTTGCTAAAATACCGGGAGAAAATAATGATAGAGAATTCATATATCTTGGAGATTTATCGACAAATAGTTTAGCGGGTTCTTGGGAAGAATAAAATGGCAAAAAAACATTTGAGTATAGAAATAGCCGATCATCGTATCGGCTTTACTACTTTTTTAGAGGAAAGAATAACGTCTTCTAAAACAATAACATTAGAAGAAGATGAAACAAATCGATTGTCAAAACTGGAAGAAGATATAGAGAAGGATGGGCTCTTAAATGTGGATTATGATACGATAAGTATTGCTTATGCCAATAAAAAATCAACGATTGTTCCTTCTTCTGTTTTTTCGGAAACAACGCCCGATGCTATATTTAAATTGTGTTTTGGAAAAAACGACAATGTAGATTATAATCGAATTTCAGAGTATAATTTTGTCAATGTTTACACCATTCCATTTTGGATAAAACAATTTTTTATTCGAAAATCACCATTGATTAAAATTCAACATGAAGGGACTCACCTTATCAGAGAAGCACTTAAAAAAGATGCTTTTTATACAAAAGTGCAAATTCATCTTCAAAAAAAATTCTTCTTATTGATGATCGTAAAAGAGAATAAATTAAATTATTACTCTTTCTTTGATTACAATAATGTAGATGATATTATTTATCATACATTTTTTGTTTTAAAACAAAAGGAGTTAGAAGAAGATAAAGGACGAATTCTTGTTTCAAAAGGAGTTGATGGAAGTGATGAAATGATTCCGGAAGTAATAGAAAAATTAGAGAAAATAGGGGATATGACGAACTTTAAGAAAGAAACACTAAAAGATATTTCAGCTAAATCTCAATTGTTGTGCGTATAATTAAAGGCATATATAAAACACGAAGGTTTAAATTTCCTAAAAAATTTCCTTCACGACCAACTACGGATTTTGCAAAAGAAGGATTGTTTAATATTTTAGAACATCGTTATCCTGTATTTGATTTGGAAATATTGGATTTATGTGCAGGGACAGGTTCCATTAGCTTTGAATTTTTATCGAGGGAATTCGGACATGTTGTTGCTGTAGATAAGGATCGTTTTGTGGTCAATCATTTAAGGAAGACAGCACAAGAAATCGGATGCGAAGAAGATATTGAAATCATTCAATCCGATATATTTCGTTATTTAGATAAAACTGTAAGAAAATTTGATCTAATCTTTGCAGATCCACCTTATGAGTTTAAAGATTATGACGAAATTGTAGAAAAAGTATTTAATAACGACTTACTTTCTGAAAAAGGTGTATTGATAATTGAACACAGTAAATATGTTTCTTTGGAAAATCTTTCTAACTTTACTGAAGGAAGAAAATATGGAAGTGTTTTCTTTAGTTTTTTTAAGAAAGAAAAAAAGGAATGAAAAGAATTGGTTTGTTTCCCGGCTCATTTGACCCTTTTACGAAAGGACATGAAGCAGTAGTTCATAAAAGTTTACAATTGTTTGATGAAGTAGTTATTGGAATAGGAATTAATTTATCTAAAACATATTTATTTAATTTAGAGAAAAGAATTACACACATTAAGTATTTATTTAAAAATCAAGAAAATG
>JALWLM010000458.1 GCA_027084145.1 Crocinitomicaceae bacterium
AACAACCGTTAACTTTGACCCTTCAGGAAGCACAGCTCTCACCTCTATGGGTGAAGCAGATATTTTTATTCATAAAATGAGTCAGTCTTCTTCCGGTATTGCTGAAAATAATTTCGGAGAAGAATTTAAAATATACCCAAACCCTAACAATGGAGACTTTACAATTGACTTTGGAGAGGTTTTTAATAAAGTAGAAATTAATATAACAAACATTCCGGGTGAAGAAATTTATAACAAAACTTTAACTCAAACTGAATCAACTAATATCTCTATAAAAGAATGGCCAAATGGTGTTTATTTTGTACTCATCCAATCGGAAAGAAAGAAAGCGGTAATGAAGTTAATGAAGGAGTAATATATTTGTTAACCATATTCAGACCGAAAGCAAAATAACTATCAGTTTACTCAAATAAACAAGACTCACATCAAGTGAGTCTTGTTTATTTAATAAGGCAACTTTTTTACAATCCAAACCCGACATATTCTTTTCGTCCGGTTTCTGTAATCACTTCTAACAATACCCCTCCTTTTGTATTATTTAGTTTTGATGTAAGTTGTTCTACACTTTTAACGGGAATATTATTTATTTTGGAGATAATCATACCTTCTTTAAGTCCTAATCCTTTTAATTTTCCTGCATTAATAGATTTTATTTTTACTCCGTAATCAATAGCTAATTCTTTCTTTTCTTTTCCTGATAATTCTTTAAATGTAGCACCGAGTGCAGTTGTTTTACTAATTTCTTCTTTTTCAACAAGTTTTGTTTCTCCTTCTTTGTTTCTAAGAATACACTCCTTGATTTCAACATCTCCTTTTTTATTTCTTATTGTTACGGAAACTTTATCTCCCGGTCTTCGTGAACCGATTTCTTCTTGTAATTCCGCTACTGAATTAATTTCTTTGGAGCCTATTTTTAGAATAATATCTCCGTCTTTAATCCCTCCTTTGTCTGCAGCACCGTCTTCAATTACTTCTGCAACATATACTCCTTTTAAATCAGGAAGTTCTTCTTTGTCTTTTAATTCTTGAGTAACATCAGATATTTTGATACCAAGATATCCTCGCTGAACGATTCCGTAATCAATCAAGTCTTTCATTACTTTTTTAACAAGATTGACAGGAACAGCAAAAGAATATCCTGTGTAAGAGCCTGTTTGAGATGCAATTGCCGTATTGATTCCGATTAACTCTCCTCTTGTATTAACCAAAGCACCTCCACTATTTCCGGGGTTAACAGCTGCATCGGTTTGTATAAAAGACTCAATCGGTATATTCCCGTTGTTGTTTCTGTTGTTTGAAAATAAATTGATGTTACGTGCTTTAGCAGAAATAATTCCGGCTGTAACTGTAGATGTTAGGTTAAAAGGATTTCCAACGGCTAATACCCACTCTCCTATACGAACATTATCACTGTTTCCAATAACAATTGGTTGTAAATTCTTCGCTTTAATTTTAATAACTGCAATATCTGTAGAGGGGTCGGTTCCTATAACTTCGGCATCGTATTTACTTCCGTCATTGAGTGTAACTTTAATTTCAGTTGCATCATTAATTACATGGTTGTTGGTTACAATATACCCGTTTTCCGAAATAATGACCCCCGAACCAGAACCTTGTCCTCGTTGTTTAAATTCACGTCCACCGGCTCCCGGGCCGTAAAAGAATTCATAAAACGGATCTCTTTGAAATGTTGTTTTTTCAATAATGGTGGTTACGTGAACCACAGAGTTTAACGTCTTTTCAGAAGCAGTAACAAAATCAGTAGGTGTCGCCGTTGGCATACTGTTTAAATTCGTTCTAATCGTATTTAAGTTACTGTTTTTGGTTTTACCGGTAATGGTGTCTTGGTGATTAGAGTAAGGCTTAGAAAATAATAGAAAAGCAGTTAAAGGAATAACACCTCCCAAGAATCCAAGTCCTAAAATTTTTATTTTTTCTTTATTCATAGTTTTATTATTTTTTTATGTTAGTTATCAGTGCTTTTATCATCAAAAAAAATACCAAAACGAATGGAGTAAGTCATAGGAATAACGTATTTTTGAAAAAGATATTATGAAAATAAAATTTACAAAATATCAAGGAACGGGAAATGATTTCATCATGCTCGATAATCGTAACGGAATTTACGATGTGATAGATGAAAAAATGATTGTTTTTTTGTGTGATAGGAAATTAGGAATAGGAGCAGATGGGTTAATTAAAATCTCAAGTAAAGATGGATATGATTTTGATGTAGCATATTTTAATGCTGACGGAACCCAGAGTTTTTGTGGAAATGGAGCACGTTGTTCCGTCGCTTTTGCAAAAGATTTAGGAATCATTGATAAAGAAGCTTTTTTCTATGCAATTGATGGCAAACATAAAGCTTTTATAACTTCGGAAGGAAATGTGAAATTGGAGATGCTGGATGTTTCAGGTATAAAAAAAGACCAAGAT
>JALWLM010000459.1 GCA_027084145.1 Crocinitomicaceae bacterium
GCATAAAGGCTAGGTATTCATTCTCTCTGTTTTTCCAGTATATTGTTTCATAGTTTCCTATGCTCCATATTTCGAACGGCCTTGCGGGTTTGCCATAGAGTTTCTTTTTATCCTCACTTGTTAAATCCTTTGAATTGTGAATATCCAGTAGTCTTTTTCTCGTCACTTGAATAGCAAACTTGGATAAATCACAGCCGATCCACCGTCTGCCTAATTTCTCTGCAACTGCTAAAGTTGTACCAGAACCACAGAAGAAGTCAGCAACGATGTCACCGGGGTTGGAGGAGGCAAGGATGATGCGCTTCAAGAGAGCTTCGGGTTTTTGGGTAAAGAAACCAAATCTCTCAGGATCTTTTTGTTGTAAATGACTTATGTCCGTCCATACATCTTCTGGTGTCAATAGGTCATCCTCATAATATTTGTAGATCTTATTACCAGATTTTATAGTCCAGTACACTCTACCATCTTTGTCTATATTCTTTTTCATATGATGTCCTTTTACCTCACCACGAGGGATCCCAATTGCATCTGGATTGAATACATAGTTATCTTTTGTTTTAGAGTATAACAAAAGTACATCATGCTTACGAGCATAGAATCCCTTTGGTCGTCCACCGCTTTTATAATGCCAAATAATTTCATTTACAAAATTCTCATACCCAAAAATCTCATCCATCATCACTTTTACATAATGTCCCACATGCCAGTCCAGATGCACATAAATTGAGCCGTTCTCTGCCAGAAGTTCTCTCATCAAAACTAACCGCTCATACATATATTTGAGATAAGAGGCAATTCCACTGCTCCATGTGTCCTTATATGCTCGCTCCTCGATTATTGAAGGCGCTTTTTCTATCTCTTCGTCCCCGATTTTTGTTTTTATTGTAAAATCTGCACCTGTAAAAAATGGAGGATCAATGTAAATAAGGTTTATCTTCCCAGCCCAGCCCTGCTTTAAAAGTGAGGACATCACAAGCTTATTATCGCCCCAAATAAGTATGTTCTTCCAATTCTTTGGATAATTCTCTGGATATTCAGATTTTGGAAAAAACAATTGGTTTTCATATTCTTTCATCCTCGGTTCATTGATAGTTTCAACAACTTGGAATGGCAGATTAGGCCTTTCAACAGGCATTTTATTACCGAGGTTCACTCTATCATATTTACCATTCCAAATTAGCTCGACGTATTTTTTGTCATTTATCATCTTATTCGCCCCTTTATTTCGCAGTGATCTTCTCTGTTTTAAAATTACTTACCAGACAATGTTTCGTCTTATCTCGATCTTCTTTACTTGCATTCTTTTCACACCAAACTTTCTTCAAGTATCCTGAATTCTTCATACTTCATATATATCGACGACTAAATTGTAACGATTATTGTTTCATAGTTTGGAAAGTACTCAGAAAAATCTTCTCACTGTTTTAAAAATGAGAATTCTCGAAACCGAAAACATGAATATTTTGCCACAAGAGCATTCCTATTTCCAAAGAAGCTGTCAAAGAGACTCTCCACATATCAAAAGTTTTTTAATTACGCATGATTATTCAAAAGTATTAACATTGTTTTATGAATCTCAACGAAGTGGAGAATACTTTTGGAATTTCACTTAAACCTCTTCCTCGTGCTCGTCTCCTTATCACACTTACTACTATCTCTCGGATTTTGAATCTTTTATAAAATTCCACAAAAACATTCTATCACCTTCCGACTTCACGGCAAAGTCAATATCGTCAATTGTATGCATTTTATCCATAAACAGTACATTTCACTCAGAAAATCAGTGTGAGTAAAGCTGGGTAATTCTTGCCTATAGCTTTTGGAAGAGAGATCTATGTAATTTTATACCTAAAAGTATAATATTTTCTGGTATAATACTGCGTAGTACAAAGGAGGCACAAGCCATGAAATTCTACAACAGACAAAAAGAGCTCGAATTTTTCCGAAAAATAAAAAAAGAGAAGAATAAATATTTCATAGTGATGTTTGGGAGAAGAAGAATTGGAAAAACCACGCTTATAAAGAAAGCTTTTGAAGATGTTGAAACTTTCTACTACTTCGTTGAAGTCAAAAAAGAAGAGACTCTCTTGAAAGATCTAAGTCTTTCCTTTTCAAAGAGTGTGTATAGAAGCTGGTATGATCTTTTTTTCGAGCTTTTTCAAAAGTACGAATACATAGTGTTCGATGAATTTCAAAATTTTTACAAGGTGAGCCCAAGCATTCTTTATGCTCTACAACACGCGTGGGATGAATGCAAAGTCAGCACCAAGCTCGTAGCAGTTGGTTCTTATGTTGGGTTGATGAAAGATATCTTCACAAACGAAAAGATGCCGCTTTTTGGTCGAGCTGATAGAATTGTCAAAATCAAGGAGTTTCCATTAGGAGAGACGATCTCAATGCTCAAGGATTTTGGATACGATGCAGAAGGAGCATT
>JALWLM010000460.1 GCA_027084145.1 Crocinitomicaceae bacterium
AAATAAAAATAATGTCGTTATAAGATGGAATAAGGAGTCTAAACCATCTCTTGGAGGAGTAAGTTTTTTCTTTGTTTTTCTATTTACTTCTATTTTTTATTCAATCATATTTGTCAATGCCCCCAATATTTTTAGGAATATGGAGTATGTCGCATTATTTATTGGAGGAACGGTTGCTTTCGCAATGGGCTTGGCAGATGATGCTTATGATACAAGACCAAAGGTAAAGTTACTTGTACAGATTATATGTGGGTTAATTATTGCTCAAGGAGGTGTGTATATAGAATTATTTGATTCTTTTTGGCTCAATGAAATCATAACCGTTTTTTGGGTGATCATTGTAATGAACTCACTAAATATGTTAGATAATATGGATGGTATTACAGGGACCACCTCTCTTTTTATTTTACTCTCTTGTTTAGTTGCCGGTTGGATTTTACTCTCCTTTAATTCTAATATTTGGACACTCCTTCTCATATCAATGATTGGTGCGCTTATTGGTTTTTTAAAAATGAATGTGTATCCTTCCAAATTATTCATGGGAGATGCCGGCTCTCAGTTTATAGGTTTTTTTATTGCTTTTTTTTCAGTAAAATTTTTGTGGAATGTATCTTTTATAAATCCTATGAATTATCATCCCGGATGGATAGGTTTTTTCATTGTTTTAGTAGCATTTACTCCGGCAGCAGTAGATACGTTGACTGTGACGATTAATAGAATCAGAAAAGGTCAATCACCAATGATTGGGGGAAAAGATCATACTACACATCATTTGGTCTATTCAGGGTTAAATGATAAAAAAGTTTGGTATGTTTTTCTTTTCATAGGGGGAATATCTTTTCTTTTAGTTTCAATCATGATTCATTTAATGAAAATGAAAATGTATATCCCGATTATTTTCTTTTCGTTCTATACAGTTATTGTTTTTATTTTGTTATATAGGAACACAATCTTATATCCGGAGCAAAAGAAAAGAGGATGAAAAGCAATAATAAAGGAAGAAAGGAGTATATCAATATTTATGGTGCTCGAGTTCATAATCTAAAAAATATTGATTTAAGAATCCCGCGTAATCAACTTGTCGTATTTACAGGATTAAGTGGGAGTGGAAAATCTTCATTAGCTTTTGATACTATTTTTGCAGAAGGTCAACGGAGATATATTGAGACTTTTTCTGCTTATGCCCGACAATTTTTAGGAGGTCAAGAAAGACCCGATGTCGATAAAATAGAAGGGTTAAGTCCGGTGATTTCTATTGAACAAAAAACGGTTTCCCGTTCCCCCAGATCTACCGTTGGAACAATAACTGAAGTATATGATTTTCTTCGTCTTTTATTTGCTCGTGTTTCAACTGCTTACTCGATGAATACAGGAGAAGAAATGGTAAAATACACTGATGAGCAAATTATATCATTGCTTCTAAAAACATATTCTAATAAGAAAATCATTCTTTTAGCTCCTAAAATAAAAGCAAGAAAAGGACATTATAGAGAGTTGTTTGAACAGATTTTACGTTTAGGGTTCACAAAAGTTCGTGTGGATGGTGAATTGAAAAACATCGAACCCGGAATGAAATTAGACCGATATAAAATTCATGATATTGAAATTGTTATTGATCGACTGGAAGTCAATGAAAAGAATCAACAACGACTTTATAATGGTGTTGTTGCCGCAATGAAACAAGGGGATAAATCCATAATGGTAATGGATTATGAAACGAAGGAAGTAAGGCATTTCAGTAGAAACCTAATGTGCCCGACAACAGGAATCAGTTATCCTGATCCGGAGCCCAATTTATTTTCTTTTAACTCCCCTTATGGAGCGTGTCAGACATGTAAAGGTTTAGGTGAAATATCGGAAGTAGAGCGGAGTAAGATTATCCCGGATGAAAGTTTATCGATTTATCAAGGAGCAATTGAACCTTTGGGAACATATGAACGGAAATGGATTTTTGATAGTTTGAACCGCCTTTTAAAAGAAAAAGGATTTTCTTTAAGAACTCCCATTAAAGAATTGCCCGATGAGGTTTTAAATACGGTTCTTTTTGGGAACAATGATTTATCAAAGAGGAAAAAAAAAGATTTTGTATTTGAAGGCGTAATTCCTTTTTTGATGCGTCATTCAGAGGAAGGAACAGCAGCTATAAAACGTTGGGCTCAGCATTTTATGAACACCGTTATTTGTCCCGATTGTAAAGGGACGAGGCTAAAGAAAGAGGCTCTGTATTTTAAAATAGGGAATCATCATATTGGGGAATTAGCAAAGATGGATATTCGGTCACTTTCAACAGAAATGAAGCAAGTTGAAAATTATCTTAATCAAAAAGACAAAGTTATAGCAAGAGAAATTCTTAAAGAAATTAATGCTAGACTTGGCTTTATATTAGAGGTGGGGTTGGACTATTTATCAC
>JALWLM010000461.1 GCA_027084145.1 Crocinitomicaceae bacterium
TTTCATGTTCTGCTTTTTAGGTATTCTTTGTTCATACTACATTCGGGAAAATCACAAAGAAACCCATCTATGTGGTAGCAACCTTTATCTAACCACAATTGACAACTGTATAGTGGGTCGTTTCCCTTATTGAATATTGATTGTATTATGCTTAATAATTTTTTCATCTTTTAATTGTTTTATTAGAACTTTCACCATTTTGTTTGAAATTCTTTCTGCCATACATTCAATATGTTCATGTTCTGTTGCAAAAGGATTCCATTCACCCATTTCTCTACCACAAGTTTTACATCGTGGTTTGTTATATGTTATTATTGTTATGTTCATAATCCCTAAATAAAGTTACATCATAAAAAGTTAATTTTCCAATATCATTAATAATTACCAATGTTTCATTATCGGATGCTACAACCCTATACGCTTTACCTTTGGTTAGATGCCTGTATTTATTATCATTAGGTTGATACACCACTGACCATACAAGATTTGTTTTTTCCTCGTCAATCAACATACCTATTTGTGCTTTAATTTCTGATAGATTAGGTGTACCATTGACTTTATAATAGTCGTCTATCCATTTTAATAATTTTTCTAATCCTGTCATTTTATTATTAACTTTTTGGTTGTACATAATTTTTATGAGTAACAACAGATTGTTTTGCAAATGCTTTTTCAGTTTCAGGTAGATTTTCAAAAGCAATATAAAACAGATTATTTATGTCGTCTTCCCTCAATTCTACAATATTACCATAATCAGTTTTTACTTTGTATCTGTCTTTTGCAAAGCCAACGATAATAGCATTTCCAATTATTCTACCATCTTTTGTCAACAGAATAGTATTTAAGTCAAATTTGTGATTCATAATTATTTCAATTTTAAATTATTTAGGTATTCCACTGTTTTCAAAACCTGTTCAATTTCTTTTTCAATCAACTTATGTTTTTTAACATCTAAATCATACATAAGTTCACTCTCTTTTAACAATGCACATAAGTTTTTAACAGGTGTTAGTTTGTTTTTTATATCTGCAATAAGTTTATCATGGTAGTCTTGTGTGAACTGATGTAATACATCACTTAAATATAGACTAATACGGTGGTTTTCATCTATTACTAAACCACTATTTAATAAATTGTTATTGTCCAACCAATCTTTTATTTCTTTTTGTGTCATTTGTAAATTTCTTTATAGTTAACAGCAAGCCCTTTATCAATTAAACCAAATATATCAAAATTGTGTTTAAATAATAATGCCATTTTAGAATAACATAGTTTTTCAAAATCAACTCGTCCTTTTGATAATTTATTTAAAACATCTGACCAACCACCAAATTTCTCATACCATTCTTTTTCACGTAAATCTGATAATGGTCTTAAAATTGGCTTGATATTAAAATCATTGTATTCTGTATTAAAAAACCAATGTTCTTCTTCTATAAATGTTATCATCTTGTCAGGCAAAGTAAACAAACCTGCTACCGTATCAATTCTATAACCATTTTCTGTTTCTATACGAACATCTAAATTGTGTTCAATATATGGCAAAATGTGTTTAACTTCTAATTTCATATTATACTTTTTAACTTAAATCAAAATTACATTTTAAATATTTACCATTTTCTAATTCTATTGTGAGATAACCATGATAGTCGTCACCAATACAAGGACTAACATACTGATCTACCCACATACCTTTAATTAAAACATACCCTTTTTCTTTCACATAGTTCCCAACAGGTTTATCAACAACCTGATAATAACCTGTAATACCATTCTCTTCGTCTTTTAACCATTTTTGAAGGTCTTTATAAAATTCTTTTGACGAGATTTCTTTTATTTTCTTTAAAACTTTTTTATCTCTTTCATTTTGTCTTTTATACTCTTTTTCTAATTGTTTGTTTATATCCACTAATTCTTTGTCAATTTGTGCTTGTTTGCGGTATTCATCAAGTAATAATGTCTTTTTTGATAATTTTTCAAAGACTATATGTGCTTTATAAACAAGTTTTTGGTATTGACTTTTTATTTCCTCTAATCGTTTTGGTGTTGGGTTAATACCTATACTTTCTAATGTTTCTTCAAAGTTCTGTTCTAACTCATCAACATCTGTCTCTAAATCGTAGTCAGGGTCGTCTGTACCAATCATACAACCTAATGTCCAATTAAATTGTTCTTGTGCAATTTCTTTTGCTAACTTTTTTGTAAATTTTGGTTTCATTATTATTAATTTTAACAAACAAAGTTATAAAGTTAATAAAATACTTCTATTTTCTTTGTTTTTATTAGTGATTTCAGTCGGTTTATTTTGGTTGTATAATGATGATTCATCATCGCATAATCTTTTCCAAATAACATATTTCGTTTTCTCTCTAATTTTTTTAACTTTTTTTATAATTTCTT
>JALWLM010000462.1 GCA_027084145.1 Crocinitomicaceae bacterium
TACTTCTTTCTAAGAAAGAAGCTTAATAAGATTTTCAATTTATTTTTTTCTTTTTGTTGCCAAAATTTTATGCAATGTTTAAAAACTGGAAGCTCAAATAAGAAAAAAGAAATTAGAGTTTCTTGTTTTTACTTCAACAAAGATAATTTCCTCATTTGTTTCACAAATAATATCTATTTCCGCATTTTTAAAACGAAAATTTCTACAAATAATAGAATATCCCTTTTTTTCAAGTAATTCTACAGCGAGGTCTTCTCCTTCTTTTCCCAATAAAATATTGTTGTTCAATGTAAAATAATTTTCATTAGGTGTGGTTGTAATGATTAAATTTAAGAACTATCTTCGAATTAGTGGGCAGGATATTTTATTTAATTTAAATTGTTCTTGTTCAAAGTTGTATCTTTGTCAAAAAAAATAAAAATGTACAACGGATTATTACATGCGCATTCAGGATTAAGATGGATTGTCTTATTATTGATTATATATGCAATAGTGAATGCTTTTTTATCACAAAATAAAGGTGCTTACACTAAAAAAGACAAGATGATTAATTTATTAGCGATGATTTTCTTGCATATACAAGTGTTACTCGGTTTGAGTTTATACTTTATTTCTCCCAAAGTTACTTTTGCTGAAGGCTGGATGTCAGAATCTTTAACTCGTTTTTATGGAATAGAACATATTTTCGGAATGTTATTGGCTGCTGTTATTATCACGATGGGAAGAAGTAAAGCGGAGAAGAAATTAAAAGGAACGAGAGGCAAACACAGAAAGATATTGACCTCTTATTTATTAGGCCTGTTTATAATTTTGGTTACAATTCCTTGGCCTTTTAGAGGTTTTGGAGCAGGGTGGATGTAAAATAGAAAAATGGGGCACGTATTAGTTGATTACGTTGAAGAAAGGTGTGTTCTGGTTGGAGTGATTACCGACAACATTACAGAAGAACAAGCAAGAGAATATATTGAAGAGTTAAAATTTCTAGCTGAAACAGCAGGAGCAATTACAGAAAAAGTTTTTTTACAAAAATTGCCGGCTTCGAATCCCAAAACCTATGTTGGAGCGGGAAAAATAGAAGAAATACGCAATTTTATTGAGGCAGAAGAAATAAAAACAGTCATCTTTGATGATGAACTCTCACCGTCGCAATTAAGAAACATTGAAAGGGCTTTAAATGTTAAAATTTTAGACAGAAATAATTTAATCCTGGATATTTTTGCAAAGAGGGCAAGAACAGCCGCGGCAAAAACGCAAGTGGAATTAGCGCAGTTGCAATATTTATTACCGAGATTGACACGAATGTGGACCCACTTGGAACGTCAAAAAGGAGGGATTGGATTAAGGGGACCCGGAGAAACACAAATCGAGATGGATAGAAGGATTATCAAACAAAAAATATCCTTGCTTAAGAAAAAACTGGCAGCAATCGATAAACAAAAAAAGACACAGCGGGGAAACAGAGGGCAGTTGGTTCGGGTAGCATTAGTCGGTTATACGAATGTAGGGAAGAGTACTATTATGAATCTTTTGAGTAAATCTAATGTATTTGCTGAAAACAAGTTATTTGCCACTTTGGATACAACTGTTCGAAAAGTGGTTATTGAAAACCTTCCATTTCTTATGACGGATACAGTTGGTTTTATCCGCAAACTACCACATCAGTTAATAGATTCTTTCAAATCAACTTTGGATGAGGTTCGGGAAGCGGATGTTTTAGTACATGTTTTAGATATTTCTCACCCTAATTTTGAAGATCATTATAATGTGGTTTGTCAAACTTTGGCAGAAATAGATGATAAAGAAAAACCTACAATTGTTTTATTTAATAAAATTGATGCTTACACTTTTGTAGAAAAAGAGAAAGATGATTTGACACCTAAAGAGGCTTTTAATTATTCTTTGGATGATTTGAAAAAGACTTGGATGGCAAAATTAAATGATAAAAAATGTGTTTTTATTTCGGCCTATAAGAAGCAAAATATAGATGAGTTTAAATCCGTTTTGTATGAAAAGGTCAAAAAGATTTTCCAAGAACGTTATCCGTATCACAATTTTTTATATTGATTTGATGAAGCCAAATTAAAATTTTTCTAAAAATCATTGGGAAACTAAATAAATATTATTTTCGTTGTATGACTTAAAAAATAGAGTTATGAGTATTAATGATATTGTGTACGGAATAGAAGATCTTTTTGAAAATTATCTATTCATCCCTTTTGAACATATCGGAAATAGTTTTAACATAGCTATTGTGATTGTATTGTCTTTCGGAATGTTGTATTGGCTAAATAAACAGGCTAAATTTAATAAGCAAGCGGAGAACGATCCTAATCAGATTAAATAGATCGTTATTATAATAAAAATAAATTATATCCCGTTCCGAAAATATTCGGGACGGGTTTTTTGTTTCAAAAATGAATAAAACAAGTGTTATTATTACAGCCGGAGGAATAGGGAAGCGGATGCAGACCACTTTACCTAAACAGTTTCTTCTTATCAAAGGAATACCGGTATTAATGCATACAATAGAGCGGTTTTATCATTTTAACCCAAAATTTCAAATTATCATTACACTTCCAAAAGAATGGTTGTATTATTGGGATGAGTTAATTCATAAATACAATTTTTCTATTCCTCATCGTATTGTTCCGGGAGGGGAAGAGCGTTATCATTCTATTCAAGAAGCGTTAAAATTTGTTACAGGTGATTTTGTTTGGATTCATGATGGAGTACGCCCTTTGGTTAATGATATTACAATGAATAATTGTAGAAAGGCATTAGAGAAATATCCGGCAGTTATCCCTGTTGTAGATTTAACGGATTCACTTCGTAAAAAAACGAGGGAAGGATCTATCGCTGTAAACAGGAAAGAGTATTGTCTTGTTCAAACACCACAATGTTTTCGGACGGATATCATTCAAAAAGCATATCGACAACCTTTTCATGAGAAAATAACAGATGATGCTTCATTGGTAGAGTCTATGGGAATTGATATTGCTTTAGTTGAAGGGAATGCTGAAAACATTAAAATTACCAGACAGATGGATTTGAGTATTGCAGAAGTGTTATTGTGATTGCGTACTTAAAAAAACTTCTTCACAAATTCCCAAATAACAATTCCTCCACATACGGAAACGTTCAGGCTATGCTTTGTTCCAAATTGGGGTATTTCAATAACGTAATCTGATAAATCTATAATTTCTTGATCCACTCCATTTACTTCATTACCGAATACCAAAGCATATTTGTCATTATCTAAAGAAGAAACCTCTTGTAAAAGTGTTGTTTTTTCGGTTTGTTCTATTGAACATATTTTGACTCCTTGTTGTTTTAATTTCTTCACTACTTCCAGAGTAGAATTAACATGTTCCCAATCGACGGAGTCTGTAGCACCAAGTGCTGTTTTTTGAATCTCACGATGTGGAGGTTTTGCCGTGATTCCGCCGAGATATATTTTTTCAATATTAAAAGCATCACATGTGCGGAAGAAGCTACCGACATTTGTTAAACTTCGAATGTCGTTAAGAATAACAATAACAGGGAATTTTGGCTGTTTCTTAAATGATTCCGTAGTCGGACGATCTAATTCCCAAAGTTTTAATTTTCTGTTCATTTGTGGAAAACAAGATGATGTTATATTTTGCAAAGTAAACAAACGCTATTACATTTGGTACTATAAAAAGAAAAAAAATCAAAGTGGCAGGGAAAACAAGCAGAAAAGCAAGTAAAGAGACGCCTTTAATGAAACAATATAATCAGATAAAGGCAAAACATCCTCATGCTTTATTATTGTTTCGAGTAGGAGATTTTTATGAGACATTTGGGGAAGATGCAATTATTACTTCAAAAATACTTGGAATTGTTTTAACAAAGCGAGGGAATGGAGCGGCAGGACCGGTAGAGTTGGCGGGATTTCCACATCATTCTTTGGAGACATATTTACCGAAGTTAGTTCGGGCAGGACAAAGGGTAGCCATTTGTGATCAGCTGGAGGATCCCAAAAAGACCAAAACAATCGTAAAAAGAGGTGTTACGGAATTAGTAACACCGGGGGTATCTTTCAATGATGAGGTGTTGGACAGAAAAAAGAATAACTTCTTATGTTCGGTTTTTTTCGGGAAAGAAAAAATAGGGATTTCCTTTTTAGATGTTTCTACGGGAGAGTTTTTAGTAGCAGAAGGAACACCTGAATATATTGAGAAGTTGGTTCAAGGTTTTGAGCCAACGGAAATTCTTTATAACAAAAGGCAGTCTAAGAATTTTGATGATCTATTCGGGAATAAATTTTATTCTTTCCGCATGGAAGATTGGATTTATACCGAAGATTATTCGGATGAAGTACTGAATAAGCAGTTTGGGACAAAATCTCTTAAAGGTTTCGGTATTTCTCAGTTGAAAAATGCGATTATAGCAGCAGGCGCAGCAGTCCATTATTTGTCGGAAAACCAACATGATCGTTTGGGGCATATTAAAAGGATATCAAGAATAGAGGAAGAAAAATATGTTTGGCTTGATCGCTTTACGATTAGGAATTTGGAATTGATTAGTTCTCCCAATGAGAATGCGACAACTTTAATTGATATTCTTGACACGACTAAGACTCCAATGGGGGGGAGAATGTTAAAACGTTGGATGATTCTTCCATTGAAAGATTTAAAGCCCATAAAAGATCGTTTAGATGCTGTAGATGGTTTGAAGAACAATGAAGAAATATCATTTGAACTGGGGGAAAGATTGAAGCAAATCAATGACTTGGAACGTCTCATCTCTAAGGTGGCAGTGGGTAAAGTCAATCCTAAAGAAGTGGTTCAATTAAAACGGACACTTTCTCAAATGCAACCAATAAAAGATTTAATTTCCCAAGGGGAATCTCCTGTACTTAAGTTGATTGCAGATAAAATCAACCCTTGTGAAGAGCTTTATCAACTTATAGAAAAGACAATAACAGAAGATCCTGTTCTTCATTTTGGTAAAGGGAAAATTATTGCAGATGGATTTAATATCGAATTAGATGAGTTGCGTCAAATTGCTTATTCCGGAAAAGATTTTTTAGAGCAATTACAGCAACGGGAAAGTGAACGTACAGGGATTCCTAGTTTGAAAGTTGCATTTAACAATGTTTTCGGGTATTATTTGGAAGTTAGAAACACTCATAAGGACAAGGTGCCAGTGGAATGGATACGCAAACAAACCTTAGTCAATGCCGAACGATATATTACAGAGGAATTAAAAGAGTATGAAGCAAAAATATTGGGAGCAGAGGAGAAAATTATTGAATTGGAACAGCGTTTATATCAAGATTTGGTTTTTACAATGTCAAATTATATTCAACCAATTCAGCTTAACGCTTCAATGATAGCTCAATTAGATTGTTTGTTATCATTTGCAGAAACGGCAAATTCAAATAACTATGTGAAGCCTGAGATGAATGAAGGCTACACCATTGACATCAAAGAAGGACGTCATCCGGTGATTGAAACACAAATGAAAGGAGATGAAGAATATGTTCCCAATGACGTTTTTCTAGACAAGGAAACTCAGCAAATTATGATGATTACAGGGCCTAATATGTCAGGAAAAAGTGCGTTGTTGAGACAAACGGCATTGATTTCCTTGATGGCCCAAATGGGAAGCTTTGTCCCTGCAAAGGCTGCAAAATTAGGTCTTTTAGACAAGATTTTTACAAGGGTAGGTGCTTCCGATAATATTTCTTCAGGAGAGTCCACTTTTATGGTGGAAATGAATGAAACAGCAAGTATTTTGAATAACTTATCCGATCGTTCACTTGTTTTATTGGATGAAATAGGAAGAGGAACAAGCACTTATGATGGTATTTCCATTGCATGGGCTATAGCAGAATATATCCATGAACACCCGAGAGTAAAAGCCAAAACGCTTTTTGCAACGCATTATCATGAATTAAATGAGATGAGTTCAAAGTTTCCTAGAATCAAAAACTATAGTGTTTCGGTAAAGGAAGTAGGAAAGAAGATTTTATTTTTAAGAAAACTGGTTGCAGAAGGATGTGAACATTCATTTGGTATTCATGTAGCTCGATTAGCAGGAATGCCTCAGGAAGTACTTTATCGTGCGGAGGAAATCTTAAAATTGCTTGAGTCATCACATGAGTTTTCAGGAGAAAAAAAGAAGAAGGGAAGAGAGTTAAATGATACTCTGGAAAATATGCAGTTGAGTTTTTTTCAATTAAATGATCCTGTTTTAGAAAATATTCGTGAACAATTGGTTCGTATTGATATTAATTCATTAACTCCCGTGGAAGCTTTAATGAAGTTAAATGAAATCAAAAAAATGATTGGTGGATAGTCATTATTGACAATATTAGACGATGGATTATATCGAATACGGTTATATTGGTTTATTTGCCATTACTTTTTTATCTGCGACGATACTTCCGATTGCTTCAGAAGCAGCTCTTATAGGCTTTCTTTATGCAGGATTTGATCCTTTTTGGTCCACTATAGTTGCTTCTATTGGAAATACTGCAGGAGGAACAACAAACTATTTGCTGGGAATGTTAGGTAGAACAAAAACTATAGAAAAGTATATGAAAGATCCTGCTAAGTTAGCTCGAATAGAAAAGAATGTTCATAAATACGGAATTTGGTTGGGGTTAATTACTTGGCTCCCGTTTATAGGAGATCCATTGACCATTTTTTTAGGTTTCTTTAGAGTTCGATTTGTACCTCTCCTATTATTGATGTTGATTGGTAAAACAATTCGATATGCCGTAATTACGGGATTATGGAACTGGTAAATTTATTTTCCGTTCCATTGGCTCATAGTACGAGGGAGACCTATTGTTGTAAAACTTTTAATCATTTCTTTAGATGTATTGATATGTTCATCAAGATGAAATAATTCATCATTTGTCCATTCGCCCAACACATAATCTGCTTGTTGCCCCGGCCGGAAGTTATTTCCTACTCCAAAGCGTAGTCTACTGTACTTTGTTGTTCCTAACACAGATTGTATGTCTTTTAATCCATTGTGACCTCCATCAGAACCTTTTCCTCTTAACCTCAATTTCCCAAATGGTAATGCAATGTCATCTGTAACCACTAAGACATTTTCCAATGGAATTTTTTCTTGCTGCTTCCAATAATTAACCGCTTTTCCCGATAGGTTCATAAAAGTAGTGGGTTGAATTACGACTAATGTTCTGCCTTTGTGTTTGACCTTTGCTACCCTTGCTAATTTTTCAGTTGAAAATTCTCCTTCTAACTCTTCCACGAGAGAATCGGTTACTTTGAAACCGATATTGTGCCTTGTGTTTACATATTTAGATCCGGGATTACCAAGTCCTGCAATTAAGTATTTCATTTTTTCTATTTAAGCGATAATGTTAATAATAATTTTTCAAACAAAATCTTGACCAAAGGTAAAAACAGGTTTTTCTGAAATGATTTCTTTTTTCCCTTTGAAAACAACATCAACAGCGGGAACGCTTAAAAAACGGTGCATGATTCCCCATCGGATTTTATTTTTCACTTGATTATATAAAGTGTCTTGTTGACTAACCCACCAAAAGATTATTCTTTCATTAAAATGAGCAAGTAAAGAGGAAAAGAGTTCTTCTAAAATCTCCTTTTCATTATTTTTTATATAGACACTGTCCGTAACTAAAAAACGATGTTGTTTGGGTTTTATAAAAAGGTTTAAAACAGGAATGAACGGGATTATTTTTGTAAGTGTTTTTCCGAATCTACCCGGTAAGCGCTCAATTTCCCACTCTGCTTTAGTGCACCTTGCGATAGCAATAATTTCATTTTCATCATTTCTCAAACAATAAAAAAGACTTTTTTTTAGTAAATCTTGAAAGAAAAATAAGTGATTTGAGTATTGTTGCTGTAATTTCTGTCCGATCGTTTCATTATAGTTTGAAACAATGAATCGGTTGCTTTTTTTAGGGAATAATCGGCTGAAAGTTTGTGTTGCTAAAGAGTCTATTTTCTGAAAACGAAAAACTTTGGAAAACCAAGAACTTCGTTCATTTAAAGGGTCAATATAAGCATAAAAGCCATTGCATTTTTCCCCTTTAAACTTATTGTTGAGTACTGATTCAAAAAATTCTTCCAGGTTTGTTTTGATAATTCCTTTTTTATTGTTGCTGTGTTTTCTTTTTTCTCCACTTTGGAAAGAAGAGTGAAAGGCAAAATACCGGATATACCAAATGGAGTTTCGTCGACAAAAAGTAATGTTTCCCAAGATAGAGTTTTTTCTTTTAAGCGATAGATATAATGGGGAATCCAGTTCTTTTATTCTTTGATCTGTGTTTTTGAGTTTATATTTTGCTCCCTTTGTTCCTAAATAAGTTGACTTCAACAATTTTATTGTTTGAGGACAAGGTTTTTCATTGATATAAAGGAAGGGAGATGGTTTCATGGCACAAAAAACCCGATTAATCTAAGACCAATCGGGTTTTATAATTGATTAATTTAATTTATTCTTCTTTTTTCTTATTGACTTCTCTTACGGCATAGCCAATTGTCAATGCATCAATATCTTGCAATTCTCCTCGGATATCAAAAATAAGTCCGGAAGGAGTTCCTTTATCTGCTTTTACACATGTGATTACTCCTTCAATTGGAGTTGACATTCTTGCAGGCTTAGACTCGAATTTATCCAACTTCCATTTTTTTACCATATTAACATTATACAGTTGATCCGGAGTAGATTGTGCTACGTTATCCATGAATAAAAGGTATTCCATTCCTAGTTTTTTATATGCTTCCGCTCGAGCTTTATTCACAGGTTTTCCAATATACAAGAAATCAATTTCTGATCTTTGTTTATATGGTGTCATATCTGTTGCCATTGTTCCTTCAGGCTGTACTACTTTTACAGATGGATCTGACTCCTTACTTGTTGTAGCAACCATAAAGAAGAACAAAAGCATGAAGACAATGTCCGGAAGAGAGGATGTATTTACTCCCGGAACAGATTTGTTATTATCTTTTTTAAACTTTGACATAATTTTATCGTTTCGGTGTAACTTCTATGATTCGGTCCGGATATAGAATTTTTAGTAAGTCTAATTTTTCTTTATCCGCAGGAGATTTATCCATTGTATATCGGCTTAAAATCTTATCGTAAGATTCTCCGAAAATTTTCATCGCCGCATCATTTCTCAATTCATAGATGGCCTCTTCTACTTCAGATTGAATCTTTGTAAATAATTCGTAGTCCGTTGCTTTTTGTACCTCTATACGAATGTGTGCTTGTGGGTGAATTTCAGGAAGTTCCTTTTTCCCGTAAAGCTGTAACGCTCTTTTCTTTTTTTCCCATTCTGCGACTTGTCTATATTTAAAGTCAATGATATCTTGCATGGCACCGGGAGTGTTTTCTACCTTTTCCGCTTCTTCCAGTGCTCTTTCAAGGTTTGCTTCGATTTCTTTCATTGAAGCTCTTGAATACATTGGGAAGTTGTTTTTCGGATCATTTTTTATCTCATTAGTGCGATAAAATTCAATGATTTTTTCCGAAATATCATCCGGATTAGATATAATTACCCCTCGAATCATTAGCTGATTCATACTGTTTGCCTTTATTGCAAAAATATTTCGTTCTTCTACCGGTGGTTTTTTTTCTTGGTTTACAATTTTTTTGGGGATGTTACGGATATACGCCGTATCTTTATCCATTGTTGTTGTAACCAAAAAGAAAATCAACAGCAAGAAAGCGATGTCTGCCATCGAACCGGCATTTATTTCGGGTATTTCTCGCTTTGCCATATTTTTTTAATTTCTAATTGTTTTTGAAACGTGCTATAATTGGAGTTAATACAGCTGCTGCTAATGCTCCAACGATTAATATGAGAACTAGATATAGACCTGCTGATACAGCTTTGATTGTTTGCTGATCTACTTGAACGTCTTCCATTAATCGTAGTGTTTCATTAGTATCTCCTGTTCCTGCCATATAAAGGATTACATAAAGTACTCCTGCAACTAACAACCCAAGAATAGACATTATGGTTTTCTTTGGGTTAGTAATTAATTGTATGACAAAGAATAATAAAATTAAAAAAACTCCCGTGATAATTAAGAATCCCGTATAGCTAATAGTAAAACTAAGAGCAGCTCCATCTCTGAAGCTTTCTTGTGCTTCTACCGTACTGTTCATGTCTGCTCCATTGAAAAGGAACAAGCTGGAAACAACCCCAATGGCTACTAAGCCAACTTTTAGAATTGTCATGAACAGATTCATTTTTTTCTCATCCATAAATCAAAATTTTTATGTTTTTGATATAATTGATTTTGTAAAAATCAATCTTAAACTTTTGCTACTTTATAT
>JALWLM010000463.1 GCA_027084145.1 Crocinitomicaceae bacterium
AGAAAGCTACATTTTTCAAATCTTGTTCTAAAGCTTCTTTTGCTCCGACATACATTCTGGAACCTTTTATATCTACCCCAATAAAATTTTTATCTTGATAATGCTTTGCTAGCCCTACTGTATATTTTCCTTTCCAGCAACCTAATTCTAATACAATGGGGTTTTCATTTTTAAAATACGCTTCATTCCATTTCCCTTTTAAAGGAAACTCTTCTTTTAATGCAGGTTCAAAGAAGTTTTCAAACTCTTTCGTTTCTTTAAAACGTCTTAATTTATTTTTTGCCATATCTAAGTTTGCTCTATTGAAACATGATACCCTGTATGTTTCCTTATATTTAACACCCTTCCATCTTCAAAGATAAGGTACTGCCCTTTCAGCCCTATTAGCTTTCCTTTGACAATATTTATTTTATCAAAAGATACACTTTTTACTTTTTTCGGATATTCTAACACCGGATAATTAATTTCCACCACCTCATCATCTTCTGTAAATAGTCCTGTTAATTCTCTCGGGAGTTCTTCTGCTACTCTCCATTTTTCTTCTTCCAAATCTACATCTTCTATTTCCCCCTTCAACATTTTTCTCCAATCCGTTCTGTCTGAAAATATATCTTTTAATACAACCTCCATCTGACCTGCTTCAAACCGGTTAGGAAGTTCCATGAGCCGAATTGCTTTTACTGCCCCTTGATCTATCCATCTCGTTGGAATCTGTGTTTTCCTTGTAACTCCTACTTTCACCCCTCCTGTTAGAGATAAATAAACGACATGTGGTTGATTATGATTTTTTTCTTCCCATTCGATATCCCTCCCCTCTCCTAAATGAGCACGACAAAGTTCGGGTCGTAAAATACAAGGTGAGGTTTCAGGAGCGCTCAACAAACAGTCATAACAATAACCTTGACTATAGGTCTTTTTTATTTTTTTATCACACCCTATACAATTAATGTTTCCTCTCCATGATAATTTGATTTCTTTTCCCAAAAAATCATTCATCAACAACTGTTCTCCATTCAAGTTTAAGGTATAATTTACTTCTTTACCCCGGAGAGCAGTATTCATTTTCTTTAATCTTCCTTCTGCTTTCATTTAATCTTCAGGGAGAATCTCCATTTTTTCTGCAAAGTGATAACAATAATCTCTTAAATCTTCCATAATATTATGCTCTCCTGTCGCTTTCTCAAAAGAGTCTGCCATTGTTAATAAAGTTTGATGAAAAAAATGTTTCATTTCTTCAACGGTCATCTCTTTTGTCCATAAATCAATCTTCATTGCTACTTTTTCTTTTGGATTCCACAATGAAAGGAACATTGCTTTTGCTTCTTGGTCTTCGATTCCTCCATCCGAAGCACTCCACTTCATTCTAAGGGGCAGATTATTCTCATTTAACCCGACCTTAACTTTTATTTCTGATGTTGCTACAATTTTATCTTCTTCCATTTTATTCTTTTATTTCGTATGCTTGTAAAATTTCTTCATAATTTGTTTCCAATAATTCTTTCGGAGATTTCCCTGTTTTCTCAATATAATCATGCACCATCATCCACCCTAAATATTGCCCGTACCTGTCCGGTGCTTCTTGATTCGGTAATCCCGGTGTAAACGGCCCCTCTTTTAACATATTTTGAATCACTTTTTCGTCTTTCGAAAACAACAATTTCTCTTTCACTAAATACTTCCAAAAAAATGCTTCATTTTCAATCATCCAATCTAGTTTTTCTTTCGATTGTCGTAATAGTAAATGTTTTTCCATCTTAGGAAATGCAGCTTCAACTAAATATAATATTTTCCCCCATCGAATCATTTCATCTGCCAATGTCCCACTTTCTGTCTTCTCCGGTATATAATATGTTATTACCCATGAATTCACTACATCTCTTTCATAAAATTCTAATTTCATTGCTTTTTTCATCCATTCAAAGAAAAATTGAGGATTTAACTGTCTTACAATGTAGGAAGTATCTCCAATATACCAATCAACTCCAACCACAATATCCTCTTCGGTAGAAAACACTGCATTTGTAAAGAGAGAATTAGCATAGACCATCTTTTTCGGGATTTTCCCCTTAGAAAAATGATATTTTAATCGTTTAAATCCTTCAACTATTTTTGGTTCCTTGTCTTTTAAATGAGGTATAACCTTCCGAATACTACTTTCTAATTTTTGAATAGAAGTATCTGCTCTAAATAATTGAATACTATTATAAAATGCTGTATCATGCACCTTTCCTATTCTTAAGACATAGCCGATGAGATAATCATAAAACTCTTGATTACTATAAAATTGATGTTTTTTTATAAGAGTCTCAGAATCAGCATAAAATAAAATAGAATCAATATCAATAAAAGAGATATCTACCTTTACTCCTTTAGGATCTATATCTAAAGGATTCTTTTTACAAGAAAAAAAGAAAAAAAATAATATAATCCCTAAAAAATAACTTTTCTTCAACATTCTTTTTTTTAGTACATTTGTGCGTTTTAAAAAAACAAAAATAATTAAAAGGAATTGATAACCTAAAAAGAAAAGAATTATGAAAAGAATTTTATTTAACGGAATGATCATCTTGACACTTTCAAGTTATGTAAATGCTCAAGATGCAGCAGACAAAAAAATTCAAGCGGGACTGACATTTGGATTTAATATGAATATGCCGGTCATGGAAACAAAAAAAATTGCCAAAAACGGTATTGGTTCAGAATTAACCATTGGAACAAATGTAAATTATTCTTTAACGGAAACCATTGCATTACATACCGGTCTTGAGTTTGACTTTAGTACTTACAAATTTAAAGAAGGAACAGAGAGGATTTACTACTATTATAATGATACGGAAATCTTAACCGCTACAACAACAAATTCAACCAATAACAATCAATTATTTAGAGTTCTTGAAAGAAAACAAAAAGCAAATTATTTGACTATTCCTTTGATGGTTCAATTTAGAACGAACTTCATTGGTTATTTTAGATATTTCGGGAAGTTCGGAGTACGAAACAGTTTTCTGTTAGGAAATAAAGTAAGTGATTACGGCTATGATTACCCTTTAGATGTTAACCCTGTTTTAGAATCTAATTTAGCAACTATAAAGGATAATAGTAATATGAAGTTTGAAAAAAGCGACCTGTTCTTCTATAGAGGAAGTATTGGTCTTGGAGGTGGAGCTGAATGGAACTTTATAGGATCTACTTCTTTACTTGCAGAGGTAACATTTTATTATGGTGTTACTCCATTATTCTGGAATAGAAAAGATGTAGATAGCAATGGAGAAAGTAATCGTTCTTTATTTACAACTGACGCTACAGGGACACAAAAACAATATATCAACAATTCCGCTAAATTGAATCAACTTCAATTTAAACTTTCGATTTTATTTTAATTAATGAAGACAAAAGAAGTTGGAGAACATATTGTAAGCTGGTTGAAAGATTATCTTAACCAATCAAAAACAGAAGGATTTATCATAGGAATTTCGGGAGGGGTCGACTCTGCGTTGACCTCCACCCTTTGTGCCTTAACAGGTGCTAAAACTATTTTATTGAGCATGCCTATTCGTCAACATCAAAACGAATACGACAGAGCTTCAAATCATATTAAAAACTTAAAAGAGCGTTTTCCGAATGTTATTTCTTATGATATAGACTTAACGAGTACATTTGAAGAATTTGAGAAAAAAATGCCTTTTGATATTGACAAAAATCATTTGGCTATGGCTAATTCTCGCGCCCGCCTTCGAATGACGACTCTTTATGCTGTTGGGCAAGCTAATAATTGTCTGGTAGCGGGAACAGGTAATAAAGTTGAAGATTTTGGAATCGGTTTTTTTACAAAATACGGGGATGGAGGAGTTGATTTAAGTCCTATTGCCGATTTAACAAAAACACAAGTTTGGGAGCTTGCAAAGGAGGTAGGAGTTATTCAAGAAATTATTGATGCCAAGCCTACGGATGGATTATGGGCTGACGGAAGAAGTGATGAAGATCAAATCGGAGCCAGTTATCCTGAATTAGAATGGGCTATGAACTTTAAGGGGGATGAAAGCAAATTAGACGAAAGACAAAAAGAAGTATTAAATCTATACAGAAAATTACATCAATCGAATCTTCATAAGATGGTTCCGATTCCCGTTTGTAAAATACCCAATGAGTTTTTATAATTCTATTCTATAATTACTTTTTCCAGGATATGCTTATCATTATTTAACAAAACGCTCAATAAATAAACACCTTTCTCAAGGTGAGATACATTTATTTTATCTTTTTGTCCTCTGTATTTATAAACAACCCCTCCTTTTAAATCATATAAAGTAATCTCTTTTATTGCTGAATTCGCTTTAATATGTATCAGTTTTGATACCGGGTTTGGATAAACGGAAATTGTTTGTTTTTGATTCTCATCAATTGAAACAGTTGGGTTAGAATGTGTAAATTGTCTGAAAAAATGCCATGTCAAAAACATTCCCGTTGTATCGTTTGTTGGTTGTAACAGATAAATGTGACCTGCATTATTCATACGAATCAACTCTAAGGGTGTTGTGCAATTATAAGTGATTTTATCTAAAGTTATTCCATCATTCACATTATCGGGAAGTTGGACAATCGTTGAATCTCCTTGAAATCCATTTACTGATTTTAATTTGTTAATTGTCTCGGGAACAAGAGATAAACTAGGCATTGGAGTACCATCATAAGGTACTATGGCATCGTTTGTTCCGTGAACATGCTGGACGGGAACCGGATAAATCGGGTTATAATTTTGTAAGGTTGATAAAGACATGGTCCCTATATGACAAGAAACAGCCGCAATTTTATCATTTAATGTTTCTATCGCTCTATAGGTCATAATAGCCCCCATTGAAATACCTGTACAATAAACTCTTGCTGGGTTTACATTATAATTAACAATCATAGAGTCTATCAATTGAGAAATAAAAGACACATCATCTACCGTAGAAGATAGTAATGTTCCGTTATTCCATGAATTTTGTCCTTGAAAATTGGGTTCTCCTTGTAAATACACAGGTATAAACCTCGCCGTATCTGCAATCCAGTTAAATGAATTCGATAAACTTAAAGCATCCCCTCCTAATCCATGTAAAACAATGACCAGTGGAAGGCTTTCATTGGTTGCGTTAAACCCTGACGGAAGATATTGATAGTATAGTCTTATATCTCCATTGATATTAATATCTTCTTGCGTCAATTGACTAAATATGGTTCCTTTAATGAAAAGAAGCAAAATAATCGTTGTAATAATATTTTTCATCTTTGATAATCTATTCGTTAATATTCTATATCTAAATTAAACATTTTCTTCAAAATATGCAAACCGGGATTTTTTCTAGCCATTAACTCATAACGATCTTTTCCCGTTCTAAATTTAATTTCATCCGACTGATCTTCTGTAATTAATAACTCTAATTCAATACGATAATTTTCCAATTTTTCATGAAGATAAGCTAATAAATCATCCAAATACCCCTGAACATAATTCAATTGTACTGTATTATCTAACAAGATTTGATACCGATGTCCCTCTATATGTTTAGGATCACGCTTGACCATTGCATTGTAAACCGTTTCTCGTCCTTGAGATTTCATTTGATGAGCAAAGCGTCTCCAATACATTTTAAACTCGTCAAATGAATAATCATTCTGAGGTAGTTCATTAATGTCTTTATTTTCAAATTCATTTTGTTTTAAAAGACTTTCTTTGACTTTTTTAATTGACGTTAAGCTTGTTTTTAAATTTCCAGTGGGAGAAGAAAGTTTTTTTGCAGGCTTTGCAATATTTTTAGACGCAACTGATTGTGTTTTTGGGGTAACGGCGGTTTTTTGAGATACATCTTGTCCTTGTCCCGGAAAAGGTATAATTTTAACTGGATCCGTTAGGGATTTTTTTTTTCACTCTCTTGTCTGATAGAACAAAGCTGCATTAAAGTTAATTCAACTAATAACCGTTGATTTTTAGCCATTTTATAATTGACATCCGCTTGACTTAAAACGCCAATAGCTCGCATAATATGTGCTATGTCCATTTCTTCTGCTTGAGCAATATATCGATCTCTAATATTTTGACTAACATCAATGATATGACGTGTTTTTTCATTACTACAAACCAATAAATTTCGATAATGCTCGGACAAACCGACAATAAAATTATGAAGATCGAATCCTTTATCTACAATTTCATTCAATACGGATAATACTCCCGGAATATCTTCTTTTTGAGCTAAATCAACAATTTTAAAATAATAGTCGTAATCTAATATATTTAGGTTTTTTATAACATCTTGATAAGTAATTTTATTCCCGCAAATCGTTGTTATTTGATCAAAAATAGACAAAGCATCTCTTAAAGCTCCGTCTGCCTTTTGAGCAATCACATGTAGAGCATCATCTTCAGCTTCGATGTTTTCTTTTTGTGCTATTTGTTTAAGGTGATTAGCAATATCACTAACCTTAATTCTATTAAAATCAAATATTTGACAACGGGATAATATCGTAGGAATTATTTTATGTTTTTCCGTTGTTGCTAAAATAAAAATTGCATGTTTGGGTGGTTCTTCAAGTGTTTTCAAAAAAGCATTGAATGCTGCTGTAGACAACATGTGAACCTCATCAATGATGTAAACTTTATATTCTCCCAATTGAGGTGCTATACGAACTTGCTCTGTTAATGTTCTAATATCTTCTACAGAGTTATTAGAAGCCGCATCCAATTCAAATATGTTTAATGAATTTCCTGTATTGAATGACTTACAAGATTCACAAGTATCACATGCTTCAATGTTTTCTGTTCGATTGAAGCAATTAATCGTTTTTGCTAAAATTCTTGCTGTTGTTGTTTTTCCAACTCCTCTAGGTCCACAAAATAAAAACGCTTGAGCCAAATGATTGGTTTTAATGGCATTTTTCAAGGTGTTTGTAATCGACTTCTGTCCAACTACGGTATCAAAAGTTTGCGGTCTATATTTTCGTGCGGAAACAACAAAATCACTCATATCAACAAAGTTAATATTTCGACAAGAAAAAAAAAGTCAAATCAATGAATTGTTAGCAACTTTTTAAACTATTCTTATCATTTTTTATAAATCTTAAACAGTACGATATAGTTTTCTTTTTCATTACCTATTTCTACAGAAATTTTACCGTTCATTCCTCTAAAAACATCTGTTTTAAATGGTTTTTCCAATTGATCAGGATAGTAATACTCAATCACGTATTTACCCAATTTCAATCCTCTAATTCGTATATTTTCTTTTTCTGTATTAACAATAACCGCTTCTCTTATTGGCGCTCTCCATTCCCCCAATTGATATTTTTCGTCCCAAATTTTATCTAAACAGTCTTTGATACTATAAACATTGTAAGACAAATTGCTCAAAACACCCACAACAGCATTTCTATCTCCTTTTCTCAAGTAAGTTGTTTCCACAAGTCCGTTTTTCCCAATCATTCCTTTGGCTCTTCTTTCACTATATTCCCATGCCGAAGGTTTTTCATTGTCATATCGTTTAGATGCTCCCGGATGCCATTCTTCTTTATCAAATTCTATTTCACGAATAAACTTTCTTGCCTGACCAAACATTTTTGTTTCAGGTCGATACCAGTTTTCCCAGTCAAAAGCACCTGCAACTCCTGAAAATAAAGAATACCAGAATAATCTTGTCATTTCTATTTCATCATAATTGCAATTGACTCCCACAGATAACACTCCCGTTTCAGAAAAAATAAGCGGTTTCACCTCTCTTTTCCCTTCATAGCCTTCCGGTAAAGCATAACAATCTCCTTCTTTTGCTTCATTTAACATTTTTTTAGATACATAATCAATCCAAAACCGGGCATTAGATGGTTCCCCATAATCATAAATATTGGAACTGTAAACATCGTAGGGTGAACCCACAAATACCGTATCTGCTTTATGTTTTTCCCCTGCAAAACTTGTTGTCAACAAATGAACATTTCCATTATGAAGACTCTTGATATACTCTCCCATCTCTTTTTGCCATTGGGTAATTACTTTCCAGTTATCATATTTCTCATAAAATTTATATTTTTCATCTGCAGTAAATTCCATTACATTATTGACTTCACTAATTAACTCAAACAATGCTATATTGGTCGAATAACCCCATCGAGATAAAATATAACGTAAACGTTGCTTGTAATATTTTTTAGCTTCTTCATTTTGAAAAAATGCTATCGGATTATCTGATGGCAATAATTTTTTGTAACAAAAAGGCTTTCCTTGAATTGTTTTCTCCCATGTCCAATTATTGTAGTAGGCATTCTCACTGTTTTGAAAAGTATAATGAATTTGTAAATTCCATAAATAATAGAAATCATTTTTCTCTGCAAGTTTAAGTATTTCATCTAATTCTTGAGCCATGTGCATGCGTTTAGAATAATTCCCTAATTCCTCCCATTCTATATCTGTAGAGACAGGATACATAATCATCCGCATTAAATTTGCCCCGTCTTTATTTAGTTCCAACAAACGTTTCTTATATTTTTCATATACTCTCGGAACAACATAAACACCTCTGTAGTTTTCAGAAAAAGGCACTCCTTCATACTGACTTTTTTTAGCGAAATCCGGATCAAATTTTTCGACTGTATTTGGCCATAAAACATTACACCCTACAGGATAAAAACTATTCGTGTCAATTTCAAAATATCGTTTATTCTTTCCAATATTAACATACCCTTTATTTTCTCCGGGATTTACAAAAAAGTCAAATAATCCCGACTCAAATTGATGCTCTTTGGTTTTTATCCTTACCCGATAAGTCCAATCTCCCAATGAAAAGGGAGCAAAACGAACCAAAAACATATAGTCGCTTTTTTGTTTTTGATACCCCCCCAATTTTTGATACTCCTCATCTGTAAAAGAAACCCCATTTCTAGGATTGGGTATTCTTTGAACCATATAAGGTTTAAATTTTTCATAATAAAAGGCATCTACAAAAACACTTGTATCCAACTTTTCCGAATGAAATTCTATATTTATTTTTAGTTCCCATTCCAAAAAAGGATTGATTTTTTTTCCTGCTTTATTTTCAATAAAATTCAATACTTGTTGTTCAATAATCTTAGGAAGTTTTAATCCGATTTCCAGCTTTTCAAATTGAATAATATCTTTTTCACTCTGGTAATTGAGAATTTTTGCTGAAATCAGTTCCGGTTTTGTTTGTGACATCACACAAAAAGGAAATGCAATTAAAAAATAGATTATTGTTTTTAGGGTAAAAAATTTCTTCATTCTCCTATTACTTTGTTTTTCTTAATCTAATATACAAAAAAAGCAACGAAACCAAACCTCGTTGCTTTTAGTCTATGATTATTTTTTTCAGAAAACTATTCTTCTATAATCTCTACATTTAAAATATCGTCGTTTTGTCGGATGTTATCCAGGACATCCAATCCTTCTACAACCTTTCCGAAACAAGTATGATTGCCGTCTAAATGAGCCGTATTGTCTCTTGATAAAACAATGAAAAATTGAGAACCTCCCGTATTTCTTCCCGCATGAGCCATCGACAATACTCCTTTGTCATGGAATTGCTTTTCAGCGTCTGTTTCACAATCAATTTGCCACCCCGGTCCTCCTGTTCCCGGTATTCCCGATGCTCCTTCTCTTGTATTTGGGCAACCTCCTTGTATCACAAAATCAGGAATTACTCTATGCCATTTCAATCCTTTATAAAAACCGTCTTTTGCTAATTTGACAAAGTTTTCTACTGTCTTTGGTGTTTCTTTTTCATAAAGTTCCGCGACCATGTCGCCTTTATTCGTCTTAATTTTTGCTTTCATTTTTATTTTTTAAGCGAAGATAATAAAGAACAAATATATTTTCCGATTTTTGTAATCAATAATCAAAACTTATGCAGACATTTACCTTTCATCGAAATTTGTCAGATAAAGTAAATCAACAACATTTAAGGTTAGTGTATGACCAAGATTCCTTGATTGATTACATCAATCATACTTTTTCTATTGAGAATATTGATCGTCAAGCAGAAGAAAAAGAAAGATGTTTCTCTTTAGAACAACGAAATATATTAGCAGACAGTTTAACCAATCAATACAAAAAGATTGACTCCAAGGAGAAAGTAATCGAACAAATTAAAAGTTTACGTAAGGAAAATACATTCACCATTACTACGGGACATCAACTTTCCTTGTTTACAGGACCTTTATTTTTCATGATTAAAATTATTCAAGTCATTAAGATGACAGAAGAACTAAACAAAATTTATCCTGAGTATCATTTTGTCCCGATTTATTGGATGGCTTCAGAAGATCATG